>JAJQAT010000156.1 GCA_021203665.1 Bacillota bacterium | reverse complement strand
CCCTCCGTCATTTGCTCCGCAAATGCCACCTCCCTTTAGACAAGGGAGGCTTCCCTCATCCGTCGGCGGAGCCGACGGATGAGGGATTGCACCGCATTTCCGGCTATGCTCTGCAAGTCTCCCTTGTTAAAGGTGAACGATTTGCAAGGCAAATCGCAGGCTTAGAGCCGCTCATTCCCGCCGCGGGTTAAATATTTTTATTTAAATCAACCTTGCTTTTTTTCAATCGCTTTTTATAAAACACGGCGTAAAACGCGCAGGAGAGTACTGCCGCGATGGTCCAGCCTATCGGCCAGGACAGCCATATTCCCACCTCGGAGCCGAGCATATACGAGAGCGCGTAGGCGAGAACGACCCTCAGCAGTAAATCCGCGAAGGTGGACGCCATAAACTCCTTCATCAGTCCGGCACCTCTCAATATTCCGTCAACGGTGAGCTTTGTCGCCGCGATAAAATAGAACGGCGACGCAATTCGCAAAAACATTCTGCCGACCTCTATAATACCGCTTTCGCCGCTGTTTACAAATATCTTCATCATAGCATTCGGGAAGATAAAATACGCCGCGAAAAACGGCAGTGCTACAATTATCAGCATAACAACCGCCGCTTTCAAGCCTTGCGGTATGCGGAAAAGCTTTCCCGCGCCGGTATTCTGCGCGGTATAGCTTGACATCGCGTTGCCGAGTGTGCCGAAGCTGGTTATCGCGAATGTGTTCAGCTTAACCGCCGCGCTGTAGCCGGCTATAACGTCCGAGCCGAAGCTGTTTACTCGGCTTTGTATAAACACAGATTACCCACCGAAACAAAGCTTTGCTGAAGTATACTCGGCACCGCCACGCGGGAAATATTGCCGAGCATACGGAAAGAAAATTTCTTATATTTGCCGGATTTAATCCCGCGTATTCTTTTCAGCATTACCGTAAACGCCAAAAGCGAGGATATACCCTGAGCGATAAAGGTCGCCCACGCCACACCCGCGACACCCATATCAAACACGACAACAAACACAATGTCGAGTATGATATTTCCGACAGACGACGCTATAAGAAAATACAGCGGCGTGCGGCTGTCGCCGAGCGCGGTGAAAACACCCGTGCATATGTTATACAGGAACAAAAATATAAGTCCGGCTATGTATATATTAAGATAAACCTTTGAATCGGCGAAAATATTATCCGGAGTATTCAGCATACCGAGCATACCGCCGCAGGCGATAATTCCTATAACGGACAGCGCCGCGGCAAGAACCACTATTGAAATTACGGAGGTAAATATAGAGGTTTTCAGCCTTTCAAAGCTTTTCGCGCCGAACAGCTGCGAAATAATGACCGCCGCGCCGACGTTCGCGCCGGTGGCAATCGCCATAAAAATCATCGTAATCGGATAAGAAGCGCCCACGGCAGCTAATGCCAGGGCGCCTATAAATTTTCCGGCTACGACACTGTCAACTATATTATAGAGCTGCTGAAATACCACGCTCAAAAGCATAGGTATAGAAAAGCCCCATAACACCTTGGAGGGCTTGCCCTCCGTCAAATCAGTAATCATAATCCTCATTCTTTCTGTTTATTTTTTAAGCTTTATTCCTTGCCGTTCCAGCAGTAGGTGCAAAGCTTACACTCGGGCAGTCCCACAGATTCAATCATATCGTCAAGTCTATGGTAGCGCAGCGATGTGAAATTAAGCTCCTTGCAGATTTCGTCAATCATTTCCTTGTAGTTTTGACTTTCCGGATCCGCGTAATCCGCGAGAACCTCGCCGCTTACATTGTCGCCCTCGCGTTTTTTGATAACGCGTCTTGCAATCAGGTCAAGCTCGGAGGAGGAACGCGAGAAATTCAGATATTTGCAGCCGAACATAATCGGCGGACACGCGGGACGGATATGAACCTCATTCGCGCCGCTTTCATACAGAAATTCGGTTGTTTCTCTGAGCTGCGTGCCTCTTACGATTGAGTCGTCTATAAGCAGCAGGCTCTTATCGTGGATAAGCTCCTTGACGGGAATAAGCTTCATCTTCGCGATAAGATTTCTTTGCGTCTGATTCGGCGGCATAAATGAGCGCGGCCAAGTCGGAGTGTATTTGATAAAGGGTCTTGCGAACGGTATTCCAGACTCGTTCGCGTATCCGACCGCGTGAGCGATGCCCGAATCCGGCACGCCCGCGACAATGTCCGTGCTTACGTTTCCGTCCGCCATGTCGCGCTTGGCGAGCATTTCGCCGCAGCGGTAACGCATATTTTCCACGTTTATTCCCTCGTAGCAGGAGGCAGGATAGCCGTAATAAATCCATAGGAAGGTGCATATTTTCATTTCCTCGCCCGGAGGTGAAACGGTTTCAACGCCGTCCGCCGTTATGAATACGATTTCGCCCGGACCGAGATTTTTATAATCGCTGTAGCCTAAGTTCAAATACGCGAAGCTCTCGAACGACGCGCAGAACGCGTCCTCTTTATGACCGATAATAATGGGAGTTCTGCCCAGCTTGTCGCGCGCGGCGTACATTCCGTCCGGCGTGAGGACAAGCATACTCATCGAGCCTTTTATAACGCTTTGTGCAAGCTTAATGCCCTTTACTATATCGTCCTCCTGGTTAATGATTGACGCCACAAGCTCGGTCTGATTGATGCTTCCGCCGCTCATTTCAAGGAAATGCGGATTGCCCTTTTTGTATGCCATATCAAGCAGCTCGTCCGCGTTGCTTATCAGTCCGACGGTGGTTATCGCGAAATTTCCGAGGTGCGACCGTACAATAAGCGGCTGCGGCTCGTTATCGGAAATACAGCCTATGCCCGAATTGCCCTCCATTTCATTAACGTCGCGTTCGAATTTTGTTCTGAAAGGCGAGTTCTCAATGTTGTGGATGGCGCGGTTAAAGCCGTTTTCGCCGTACACAACCATACCGCCTCTTTTTGTTCCCAGATGTGAATGATAGTCGATGCCGAAGAACAAGTCAAATACACAATTTTTCTTTGCTATAACGCCAAATATACCTCCCATAATATCCCCTTTCTTTTCTCTGATGTGTTATTTTATTTCTACCGGATATTTGCCGCTGAAACAGCCGTCGCAATATCCGCAGTTTGCGTTAGGAATAATTTTTTTCAGCGAGTCTATGCTCAAAAAGCCTAAGCTGTCCGCGCCGATAAGCTCTCTTATGCCGTCCATGCTGTAATTGCAGGCGACAAGCTGATCTCTCGACGGCACGTCCGTGCCGAAATAGCAGGGCCACATAAACGGCGGCGCCGAGGAACGCACATGAACCTCCTTCGCGCCGAAGTTTCTTAAAAGGCTGACAATCCTCTTTGAGGTGGTGCCCCTTACGATTGAGTCGTCAACCATTACAACTCTTTTGCCCTCGACGGTGCTGCGAAGCACGTTGAGCTTTATTCTGACAGAGTTTTCACGCATTGCCTGCGAGGGCTGAATGAATGTTCTGCCGATATATTTGTTCTTTACAAAGCCTATGCCGTAGGGAATACCGGATTCCTCGGCGTATCCCATAGCGGCGCTCAGACCCGAATCGGGCACGCCGACTACCACGTCCGCGTCAACGGGATATTCCCGCGCGAGATATTTTCCCGCGAGCATACGCGAGTCATGCGCGGATTGTCCCTCGATTACGCTGTCGGGACGGGCAAAGTAAAGATATTCGAATATGCACATTGTATGCGGCTTTTTGCCGACGTGAGTTTCTATGGATTTGATTTCACCGTCCCGCACAACCACGATTTCGCCCGGCTTTAGGTCGCGGACAAATTCCGCGCCTATGCTGTCAAGCGCGCAGGTTTCGGATGCGAATATAATCGCCTTGCCCTTTCTGCCCATGCAGAGCGGACGAAAGCCCCAAGGGTCGCGCACCGCGATTAATTTCTGCGGACTCATCACTATAAGCGAAAACGCTCCGACGAGGTGATTTATCGTCTTTTCCACCGCCTCCTCGACGGTTTTTGAGTTAAGACGCTCCTTTGCTATTGTGTAAGCAATCATTTCCGTGTCGGTGGTCGTCTGGAATATGGCGCCGGTGACGCTTAATTCATTCGCCAAATCGTCCTTGTTTACAAGATTTCCGTTATGCGCAAGGGCGATGTTTCCCTTTATATATCTTAAAACAAGCGGCTGAGCATTTTCCCTCATACTCTCGCCGGTGGTGGAATAACGCACGTGACCTACCGCCATTGTGCCGTTGAGCTTTGAGAGCATCTCATCGTTGAACACGTCGCTCACAAGTCCCATATCCTTGTAATGGGTAATGTCGCGGTTGTTGTTCACGGCGATGCCGCAGCTCTCCTGACCCCTGTGCTGCAATGCGTACAAGCCGTAATATGTGGTTCTCGCGCAGTCCCCGTCAGGGTCGTAAATGGCAAACACGCCGCATTCTTCACCGATTTTATTGTCTTTAAGCATATTTTTACACTCCTTCAAACAACAAAACGCCTTTGCTTTGTATAAAAATTTTAATGCTATATTATTATATACTTTTTTTACTAAAAATTCAACACTTTTCGGAACAGAATATTATCAGCTTTTATTCCCGAAAAATTCGTTCGCGTAATGCACCGATGACAACGCGTCCCTGCAGTATTTATCCGCGCCTATCATATCGGCGTATTCCTGCGTGAGCACCGCTCCGCCTACCCATACCTTTGCTTCAAGTCCCGCCGCGCGTATCGCCTTTATGGTTTCCTCCATGCTTACCACCGTGGTGGTCATAAGCGCGCTCAGTCCGCATAGGTGTATATCGTTGTCGCGCAGGGCGTTTACTATGGTTTCGGGCGGAACGTCCTTGCCCAAATCCAATACCTCGTAGCCGTAGTTTTCAAGCAGAACCTTTACGATGTTTTTACCGATGTCGTGTATGTCGCCCTTGACCGTGGCAACGACGATTTTGCCCTTGCTTTTCTGCGTTTCGCCGCTTTTTAAAATGTGCGCCTTAATAGCCTCAAACGAATTGCTGACCGTTTCCGCGCTCATCATCAGCTGCGGCAGAAACATGGTTCCTTTTTCAAATTCGCGTCCGACTACGTTAAGCGCCTCCACAAGCACATTGTTTATTATGTCCATCGGGTCGGCGGTTTCAAGCTGTCTGACGGTTTCGTCAAAGGACTTGTCCTTAAGTCCCTTTATTATTATATCAAAAAGCGGGTTTATATTTTCCGTTTTTTCCTCGGCTTGGCTTTCGCGCGTTACCGTTGTTTGAGATTTCGTGCCGGCGTACGCGGCAACGTAGCTCTTGCAGTCCTCGTCATAGCAGGAGAGAGCCATAAAAGCGCGGTAGGTATTAATCATAGCGTCCGCGCACGGGTTTATTATGCAGGCGTCAAGTCCGCTGTTTAGCGCGAGGGCAAAGAATGTGCCGTTCACTATTTCACGGCGCGGAAGCCCGAAGGATATGTTCGATACGCCGAGAGTGGTGCATATTCCCAGCTCGTCCTTGATTTTCTTCAATGCCTTGATTGTTTCGGCGGATTCCTTTTGCTGTGCGGAAATTGTGAGAGTGAGCGCGTCCATTACGAGATTTTTCGGCTTTATGCCGTAGTCGGCGGCTCTGTCCCTGATTTTTTTCGCGATTTCAAAACGCTGCTCGGCTTTAGCCGGTATACCGTCCTCGTCAAGGCAAAGTCCGACAAGAACTCCGCCGTACTTTTGCACGATGGGCATTATCGCCCTGATGCTTTCCTCTTTGCCGTTTACCGAGTTTACCATAGGCTTTCCGTTGTAAATTCTGAGCGCGCGTTCGATTGTTGCCGGATCGGAGCTGTCTATTTGCAACGGCAGATTTACAGCCGCGCTTATCGCCTTTACCGCTCTTTCCATTGTGGAGCATTCGTCTATTTCGGGAAGTCCCACGTTCACATCGAGTATGTGCGCGCCGGCGTCGCGCTGAGCGAACGCCTCGCCCAAAATATAGTCAATATCGTTGTTTCTCAGAGCCTCTTTGAATTTCTTTTTGCCTGTCGGATTGATGCGCTCACCGACTATTACCGGACCTTTTCCGAGTACGACCGTTTTTGAGTACGACGCTACAACGGTAATGCTTTTTTCCTCCACAATAGGCTTATAGCCGCCGCATTTTTCTATGAGGCAGCGTATATGCTCGGGCGTTGTGCCGCAGCAGCCGCCGAGTACGGACGCGCCCATGCGCGCCATTTTTTCGCACTGCCTGCCGAATTGCTCCGGAGATACGTTGTATACGGTTTTGCCGTTCACAATTTGAGGAAGTCCGGCGTTCGGCTGCGCCATTATGGGTATTGATGAGATTTCGGCAAGCTCCGCCATCATTTCGGCGATTTGCTCGGGACCCAGACCGCAGTTTATACCCACGCAGTCAACTCCGAGACCCTCCATAACAGCCGACATTACCGAAACATCGCCGCCGGTAAGGGTTTTAAAGCTTTCGTCAAAGGTCATCGTGCAAAAAATCGGCAGGGAGGTGTTTTCTTTTACCGCAAGCACCGCCGCCTTTGCCTCGAGAGTGTCGGACATTGTTTCGATTATCACGAGGTCCGCGCCGCATTTTTCGGCTGTCACCGCGATTTTTGCGAACGCGTCATAGCAGCCGTCAAAGGAGAGGTCGCCCAAGGGCTCCAAAAGTCTGCCGCAGGGTCCCATATCAAACGCGACAAAGCGCGGCTTTTCCTCGGATTGGAACGCGCCCGCAGCCTTGCGCGCGATGCCTATCGCGGCGGCGATTATCATATCGAGGCTTTCGCCTATCTCCTCGGATTTCAGCGGGTTCGCGCCGAAGGTGTTGGCGGATATAATGTCCGCGCCCGCCTCAAGATATTCGGTGTGTATTTTTTCGATAAGGCTCGCGTTGCTGAGATTTAAAAGCTCCGGAATTTCGCCCGCTCCGAGTCCGTTTTTCTGGAGCATTGTACCCATTCCGCCGTCAAAAAACAGCATTTTTTTGCCTAACAGTTGTCGTATATCGTTCATATGTGTGTCCTTTCGTTGAATGTATAAATTAAACCGCGTTTCCTGCTTCCCGCCCCACGTCAACGCAAAGCGTTGTAAGAGGGGAGGTGGCACGGCGCAGCCGTGACGGAGGGGTCTTATCCATCAGCTATGTAGCTTGCTCCTATACAAAATACGGCGCAGCCGACGGATGAGGGGATTCTGCTGTATGAAAAATAAAGCCGTACTTCCGTCTATGCTCCGCAAGCCTCCCTTGTTAAAGGGAGGTGGCATTTGCGGAGCAAATGACGGAGGGATTCCTCGCCGTTTCTCGTAGGTGGCGACCATTGGTCGCCCGCGGGCGGGCAATGCCCGCCCCTACAACCATAGCCGCAAATGTACCTCGTAGGGGCGACCCTTGTTGTCAAGAGTAACATGGTATACACATGTGAAAGGAC
>JAJQAT010000223.1 GCA_021203665.1 Bacillota bacterium | reverse complement strand
TGTATACCATGTCCTTTCACATGTGTATACCATGTTACTCTTGACACAATGGGCGCCCCTACGAGGTGAATTTGCGGTTTAACAGCAGCGGAGGGTTCTAAGGGAACAAAGAGTTCCCTTAGTCGATTCAAGGGGTTCCAAAGGGGGAAATCGAAATCCCCCTTTGAGTTTTTGGTTCTTTTTGCTGCAAAAAGAACATTAGGCAAGATAAAAAATTTTATATTTATTTTTCTATACAGCGCAATCCCTCATCCGTCGGCTCCGCCGACACCTTCCCCCCAGGGGAAGGCTTAGGGTCGTCGAGGGCGCCGACCCCTACGAGGTGAATTTGCGGCGGGTGGTTGGCTCCCCCCCTATTAGGGGAGCCTTGCGGGGTTATTTTCCCAATTTATACATATGATTAAGCGGGCCGCTGCCTTTGCCGAGGTTTAGCATATCCTCAAGTGCGCCGGTGATGTAATCCTTGGCGTTTTTGACCGCGGTTTTCATATCATATCCAGCCGCAAGATTTGCCGCTATCGCGGAGGAGAGCGTGCAGCCGGTGCCGTGCGTGTTCGGGTTATTTACGCGTGCGGATTTGAACCACGTTGCGGTGCCGTCATACAGCAAATCGCTGCTTGTGTCCGCGAGGTGACCGCCCTTTAAAAGCACGCATACGCCGTATTTCGCGTATATTTCCTCCGCCGCCCTTGCCATGTCGCTTTCGCTCTTTATATCAAAGCCGCATAATATTTGCGCCTCGTATATATTCGGCGTGATTATGTCCGCGAGGGGGAACAGAAGCGCCGTGAGCGCGTCGGCGGCGTCCGGACGGAGCAGCGGACAGCCGCTTGTGGACACCATAACCGTGTCCAGCACGATGTTTTTCGCGTTGTATTGGCGGAGCTTATCGGCTATCGCGCGGATAATTTCCGACGATGAAACCATTCCTATTTTAACCGCGTCGGGGAATATATCCTCAAAAACCGCGTCCGTTTGCGAGGCGACGACCTCCGGCGGGATGTCGAAAACGCCGTAAACTCCGGTTGTGTTCTGCGACGTGATTGAGCTTATAACGCTCATTCCGTACACGCCGTGCGCGGCGAATGTCTTTAAATCGGCTTGAATCCCCGCGCCGCCGCTTGAATCCGAGCCCGCTATTGTGAGTGCTGTTTTCATATTATTTCTCCGATTTTTCTATATAATTTTCTTGCCGCCTTTTCGATGTCGCTTTGCGCGAAAATTCCCGAAACCACCGCCGCTCCGGCTATGCCGGTTCCGGAAAGCGCGCCGACATTTTCGGCGGTTATGCCGCCTATCGCGGCGACGGGTATGCCGACCGCGGCGGTTATGCTTTTGAGCGTCGCAATATCCATTTTTTTCGCGTCGCTTTTTGTGGCGGTGCCGAATACCGCGCCGCTGCCGATGTAGTCCGCGCCGTCCGCCTCCGCTTTTCGCGCCTGTAGGACGGTTTTCGCGGTTACGCCGATTATTTTGTCATTGCCGAGAAGAGCGCGCGCCTCGTCCGCGGGCATATCGCCCTGACCGAGATGCACCCCGTCCGCGCCGACGGCAACCGCCGCCCGTACATTGTCGTTAATTATGAGCGGGACATTGTATTTTCGACAAATTTCCTTTATTTCCCTCGCGGATTGTACAAGCTCCTCAAAGGGCATATTCTTTTCCCGCAGCTGCAAAAGCGTAACGCCGCCCTTTAAAGCCCTTTCAACGTCCTCTCCCAGCGTCCTGCCGCCAAGGTGCGAGCGGTCCGTTACGGCGTACAGGCGAAGTATTTTTCTGTTTATGCTCATTTGTGCCGCCTCCGTGTCATTTTGGTTAAAATTATATCACAAAATTTAAGGATGCACAACATATGTTAAATTTTTCTTAAATTTATTTTAAAAAAAGCTTGACATACTCCTAAAGCTGTGCTATAATATTTAAGCACTATCGGAAAGGTGCCTATATCATAACATATCGCGAGGTAGAGCAGTTGGTAGCTCGTCGGGCTCATAACCCGAAGGTCGTTGGTTCAAGTCCAGCCCTCGCAACCAGTTTTTAAACCCTTACGGCTATGCCGCAAGGGTTTTTTGCGTAAAAATTTCCCTTGTATGGGGCGGAGCCTGCGGCGGGTGGTTGGCTCCCCTATTAGAGGAGCCGGCACGGCACAGCCGTGACTGAGGGGTTAGGCTCCTTTGTCTGAGGAGTCATGCTCCGTATTCAAAATTAATATGAAAATTTTTCATCATTCACCTATGTTCTTTTTGCAGCAAAAAGAACCAAAAACTCAAAGGGGGATTTCAATTTTCTTGCGACGGCTACGAGCCTGCGGCTCTACGCCTACAACACTTTGTGTTGTTGACCCCTTTGGAACCCCTTAAATCGACTAAGGGAACTCTTTGTTCCCTTAGAACCCTCCGCTGTTACTAAACCGAAAAGTTTGCGGCTTATCCTCCAAGGTTTGCCTGCGGGGCGAAAAATTATTCTATGAAAGTTTCTCAATCCTCTTGAATATCACCATAAAATATTGGTATAATATATTTAAAACGAATTACACGAATAAATCCGCCGGCGGCGGAATAAATATAACTTGATGATAAGAGTTTTCAACACACAGAGGAGGTTTATACAAATGGATAACAATATATCAAACAATCAGGCGGCTATTATAGGCACAATCGAGGACGAATTTGTGTTTAATCACGAGATTTACGCGGAGAAATTTTACACCTGCACCGTAAAGGTGCCGCGGCTGAGCGGTACAACGGACGATGTGCGGATTATGGTATCGGAAAGGCTTATTATGGACGGCGATTACAAAATCGGCGACACCGTTGAGGTGACCGGTCAATTCCGCTCCTACAACAGCTGCGAAAACGGCGACAACCGCCTTGTGCTGACGGTATTCGCGAAGGACATTGCGCACTGTGACGACGCGGAGAATAAAAATCCCAACTCACTGTATCTGAACGGCTTTATCTGCAAAAAGCCCGTTTACCGCACAACGCCGTTCGGGCGCGAGATAACCGATATGCTTCTCGCCGTGAACAGGAGCTACAACAAGTCCGATTACATACCCATAATCGCGTGGGGACGTAACGCGCGCTTCGCGAGGAATCTGGACGTCGGCGACAACGTTAAAATATACGGCCGCATTCAGTCGAGAACCTACCAAAAGCGTCTGAGCGATGACGAAACCGTCACAAAAACCGCGTATGAGGTGTCCATAAACCGCATGGAGCTTGTGGAAAGCGAATAAAAAGACTGCCGGCGTTTTGTCAGCAGTCCTCAAATTTCGCGCCCTGGTACGTGCCGCGGCGGAGCATAAGCTTATCTATCTCGTTAAGAACCTCGAATTTTTTCAGGCTCCACACGGGACCTATAAGCGAATCGCGTCCGCCGTCGCCGGTCAGGCGCTGTATTATTGTTTTCTCATGAAACAGCTCAAGCTGATTTACTATGGTTTCCACGTAATCCTCGCGCGTCATAAGCTCAAATTCACCGTTCTCGTACATATCCGCAAGGCGGGTATTTTTCAGAACGTGCAAAAGATGCAGCTTTACGCAGTGAGGTCTTAACCGCGCGACCTCTCTCGCGCTCTCCGCCATCATTTCCTTTGTTTCGCCCGGAAGTCCGTTTATAAGATGCACGCACACATTGATGCCGCGCGACTTCAGCTTATTATAACCCTCCAAAAATTCCGCGTAGGTGTGACAGCGGTTTATTTTTTTGCCTGTTTCGTCAAATATGCTCTGCAATCCCAATTCAACGATAAGATACGTCCGCTCGTTAAGCTCGGACAAATATTCGAGAGCGTCGTCCTTCAGGCAGTCCGCGCGCGTGGCGATGCTTATGCCGACGACGTTTTCCCGCGCCAAAGCAGGCTCGAAACGCTCGCGGAGTACCCGCGCGGGCGCGTATGTATTCGTATGCGCCTGGAAATACGGGATATATTTTGCCTCCTTCCATTTCTTGTGCATACGCTCCTTAACCTCGTCAAACTGAGCGAGTATGCCGTGGGATATATCTCCGGCGAAATCGCCGCTGCCGCTCGAGGAGCAGTATATACAGCCGCCCGTTCCCTTTGTGCCGTCGATATTCGGGCAGGTAAATCCGCCGTTCAGCGCCACCTTGAACACCTTACAGCCGAATTTGCGGCGCAGATGATAATTCCACGTATGGTATCTTTTATTGTCATCCGAGTACTTAAAGCTATTTTCCATTATCTCTCCGTTTATTCCTTAAATTGAAAAGGAACCGCCTCGGCGGCTCCTTTACGGGTTCTGAAATTATTCCAATCACTTCTTTAATTGAAAAGAATTACAGTCTGTACATTCCACCATTGTAGGATTGGATTCGTGTGTGCCTACCTGGATAGATGAAAGCGAGCAGTAATCTGCTGTGTCGCAGTGATTCGCGCACTGCGTCACGGTACACTTAATGCTCTTGTTTTCATTACAATTACATTCCATAATATTTTACCTCCGTCGAACATTTCAGATACCGTTTTCACGGCTCATTAATAGTATCCGCGCGGGAGCGCAAAATATAACAGGAAAATTGTGTTAATCGCTTATCAGTCTTTGAGCCGATGTGACGGACAGCTTATCTCCGTCCCTGTCCGCGGTTATCACGCAGCCCGGAGTAATTCTGCCGGTGAGCGACAGCTGCGACAGATTATCCTCAAGCAGCTTTTGTATGGCACGTTTAAGCGGTCTTGCGCCGTATTTTTTGTCGTAACCCTTTTCCAAAATAAGCTCCTTTGCCGCGTCCGTGATAACAAGCTCCGCGCCCTTTTCCGTCAGCTTCGCGACAATATCCTTCAGCAGCAAATCGATAATTTGTCTTAAATCCTCCTTTGTAAGAGGCTTAAAGGTTACGATTTCATCGATTCTGTTAAGAAATTCCGGCTTAAAGAACTGTTTAAGACTCCTATCGACATTATCCTCCATTTTAACCTCGTCGTTTGAGTTAAAGCCGGCGGCAGCCGACTTGAACTCGGAGCCGGCGTTCGTGGTCATTATTATGATTGTATTCTCAAAATTCACGATTTTGCCGTGGCTGTCGGCAATTCTGCCGTCGTCCAAGATTTGCAGGAACAGATTAAACACCTCGGGGTGCGCCTTTTCAATCTCGTCAAGCAAAATTACGGAATACGGCTTTCTCCTCACCTTTTCGGTAAGCTGTCCCGCGTCGTCATAACCGACATATCCCGGGGGCGAGCCGATAAGCTTTGACACCGAGTGCTTTTCCATATACTCGGACATATCTATCCTTATAAGAGCCTCCTCATTATCGAACATAACCTCGGCAATGGTTTTTACCAGCTCGGTTTTACCCACTCCGGTGGGTCCCGCGAAAATAAAGGATACAGGACGCTTTCTTGTGGTTATATCGGCTCTGCCGCGTCTTATCGCGCGGGAAACCGCGTCAACCGCCTCGTCCTGACCGATTACGCGCTTGTGTATGCGGCTTTCAAGGTTAAGAAGCTTGGTCGATTCGTCCTCCGTAAGGCGGTGTACCGGAATTTTTGTCCAGCCCTCTATTACCGCCGCGATGTCGTCAAAGGTTATCTCCGCTTTAAGCGCCTCTGTCTTTGCCTTTTCGATTTCCTGCTCCGTTTTCAGCCTTTCGACCTTGAGATTAGCCATCCTTTCAAAGTCGCTCTCCTCGGTCGCCTTGCCCATTTCCTCGTCTATTACGGAAAGTCTGCCCTCCATAAGCTTCGCGTCATACAGCGCTCTGTTCCTGAGGTTTACTCTCGAGCCCGCCTCGTCTATAACGTCAATAGCCTTGTCGGGCAGGAATCTGTCCGTGATGTATCTCTCGGACATTCTGACGGACTGCTCTATTACCTCGTCGGAAATTTTCACACCGTGATATTTTTCATAATAATCCTTTATTCCGCTTAAAATCTCGATGCTTTCCTCTATTGACGGCTCGTCGATAAGCACCGGCTGAAAGCGTCTTTCCAGCGCGCTGTCCTTTTCTATGTGCTTGCGGTATTCCGTCAGCGTTGTGGCGCCGATAATCTGTATTTCTCCCCTCGCGAGGGCGGGTTTAAGGATATTCGCCGCGCTCATCGCTCCCTCGGCGTCGCCCGCGGCAACGATGTTGTGAATCTCGTCTATGACAAGTATAACATTTCCTCTTTCGGCAGCCTCGTTCAAAAGGCTTTTCAGTCTCGCCTCAAACTGACCTCTAAACTGCGTTCCCGCCACAAGCGCGGTAAAATCAAGCAGATAGAGCTGATAATCAAAGAGCTTCGGCGGAACATTCTTCTCGAATATTCTGCACGCCAGTCCCTCGGCAACCGCGGTTTTTCCGACGCCCGGCTCGCCCAAAAGCACCGGATTGTTCTTTGAGCGTCTGTTGAGTATCTGAATAACCCTCTCGATTTCCTCGTTCCTGTTCACAACTCTGTCAACCTTGCCCTCCGCCGCCTTTTCGGTAAGGTTTGTGCCGTAGGTGTCAAGCATGGTTTTCTTCTGCTTTTTCTTTTGCTGCTTCTTTTCCCTTACAGAGCGTCCGTCGCCGGGCGCGTTTGAGCCGGGCATATTATTAAAGAAGTCCTTGAACATTTCAAGCGGCGCGGTAGCCGCTCCGCCCTCGTCGTTTTCGCCGCCCGAAAGCTGCTCCATAAGCGCTCCCGAGTCGCCGTCAACGTCCGACATCCCTTCAAGACTTTCCATAAATTCCGACATTTGGCTGTTAAGATTATCAAGCTCGTCGTCGGAAACTCCGAAATTTTCAATCATTTGATTTAAGGGCGCGATGCCTAATTCCTTGGCGCAGGAAAGGCACAGTCCCTCGCTGCTGGTTTTGTTACCCTCCATTTTGGTAATGTAGAAAACCGCAGGGTTTTTCTTACATCTTGAGCATAAATTCATCATTTTTTCCTTTCTATGATACCGGGGCGGCGCCCCTTATTTAAACGCGGCTCGCGCCGCGAAATAAATCCATCCTTGATTTTGCGCGTGATTCAATGCTTTCTCACGCACAGAGCGCATCGCTTTGCCCGCAATCCGCACATAAATTATATCACAACAAAATAAAATTTAAAACCCTTTTTTCATTATGTTTACAAATATTTCATTTTTTTAGCGTCATATGGAATATTTTGTAAATTTCGCGCATATAATTATTACGAAATCTATTATTACAAAAAGGGATGAAATATATGAAAACACAATTTGAAAAAAACAGCAGATACATCGCGTGCGCGAGCTACAGGAGCCGCCGGCGCAAACGCAGACTTAAGGGCGAGCTTATAGCGTTTTTTTCCGCGCTGTCCGTCGTATGTGCGGGACTGTATATTATAATATCCTCAATGCCGCGCTGAAAATACATTTGAGCGGGCAGCGAATGTTCCCCTTGCGCAAATTTTAAATTTTTTACTTATTTA
>JAJQAT010000148.1 GCA_021203665.1 Bacillota bacterium | reverse complement strand
GCAAATGTGTATACCATGTCCTTTCACATGTGTATACCATGTTACTCTTGACAAAATGACCGCCCCTACGATGTTGCCGTTACTCCTACAAACACAAATTTGAAGGGATTGATTTATAATGCTTACAATAGAACAAATCTCGAATGCGGTTAAGATTGCCGCCGCCGAGTATCCGATTAAAAGCGTTGCCCTGTTCGGTTCTTACGCCAAAGGCACCAATACCGAGGACAGCGACGTTGATTTATTGGTGGAATTTGAGGACGACAGCGTTATAACTCTGCTTACGATATGCTCCTTAAAATATCGTTTTGAGGATCTTTTGAGCAAAGAGGTTGATGTTATTCACGCGCCTGTTTCAAAGGATTCCATACTTGAAATAGACAAGGCGGTGACATTATATGCAGCGTAGAGATTGGGTTATTTTAACAAAAATAGTAGATGAAATAAACATTGCCGCAGAAATGACGGCGGGCGTAGAATTTAGTGATTTTAACTCAAGTGAAACTCTAAAACGCGCTCTTTGTATGACTGCTATAAATATCGGCGAATTGGTAAAGGGACTTTCAACGGAATTTCGTTTGAAATATTCTCACATTCCGTGGAAAAGCATAGCCGGATTTCGCGATATAGCTGCGCACAAATACCAATCGCTGCGTATGACTGATGTATACAACGCCGTAATTTTGGATTTTCCTGAATTAAAAAAGAATATCGAAGAAGTTTTGAAATCTGAACAATAAATAATTTTGAAAGGATTGAATTAATATGAATTTACCTATGAGCTGGCTAAACGACTATATGGACATAGACGTTACGCCGAAAGAATATTCGGACAGACTTACAATGACGGGGTCAAAGGTTGAGGGTTATGAAAGCATGGGAGATTCCGTGCAGAACGTGGTAGCCGGAAAGGTGCTTACCTGTGAGGATCATCCGGACAGCGACCATTTGCACGTATGCACGGTTGACGCCGGCACGGGCGAGACGCTGCAAATTGTATGCGGCGCGCCGAACGTCAAGGCGGGCATTATCGTTCCCACCGCGCTTATCGGAGCGGTACTTCCGGGCGGCAAAATTAAGAAAACAAAAATGCGCGGAGTTGAATCCTGCGGTATGCTCTGCTCCCACGATGAGCTTGGCATAACAGAGGATATGTTGGGATACACGCCGGAATACGGAATTTTAATTCTTCCCGATGATACCGAGATAGGCAAGGATATAAGGGATATTTTCGGAATGAACGAAACTGTTGTCGAGTTTGAGATAACCTCAAACCGCCCCGACTGCTTCAGCATAATCGGACTTGCGCGTGAAACCGCCGCGACCTTTAACAAAAAATTCACGATTCCCGAGGTGAAGTTTGCGGAAAACAGTGAAAACATCGCGGACACTTTAAGCGTTGACGTGCAGGATAAGGATAAGTGCAAGCGCTATTGCGCAAGAATGGTTAAGAATGTAAAAATCGCTCCGTCGCCCTCTTGGATGCAGCAAAGACTACGCGCCTGCGGTGTAAGACCGATAAACAATATTGTCGATATTACAAACTATGTTTTGCTTGAATACGGTCAGCCGATGCACGCGTTTGATTTGCGTGATTTACAGGACAACAAAATCATTGTGCGCCGCGCCGGTAACGGCGAGGTTATAAAGACGCTTGACGAGCAGGACAGAACGCTCACGGATAACGACCTTGTTATAGCGGACGGCGGCAGAGCCGTTGCGATAGCGGGCGTAATGGGCGGCTTTAACAGCGAGGTTAAGGACGACACGACCACGGTTATATTTGAGTCGGCTACCTTTGACGGCGCATCGGTAAGGCTTACCGCGCAGAGAGTGGGACTGAGAACCGAATCGTCCTCAAGGTACGAAAAGGGACTTGACTACAACAACACCGTTCCCGCGGTTGAACGCGCGTGTCAGCTTGTGGAAATGCTCGGCTGCGGCGAAAACGTCGGCGGTATGATTGACATTATGGGTAATGTGACGGATATGAAAACGCTTGCGTTCAGACCCGATAAAATTAACGCGTTTTTGGGCACCGACATTCCGACAGAGGATATGGTGAAAATATTTGGCGCGCTTGAAATTAAAACCGACCTTGAAAATATGACCGTAACGCCGCCGTCATTCAGACCCGACCTTGAGGGCGAGGCGGATATAGCGGAGGAGGTAGCGCGTTTTTACGGCTATGACAAGATCCCCGTAACGCTGCTTTCGGGCGAGGCTACCTGCGGAAAGAAAACCGAGCGTCAGCAGATGCAGGACCGTGTGAACGAGCTGCTTGCGGCGCAGGGAATGTATGAGATTTACACATACACATTCACAAGTCCGTCAATATTCGATAAGCTGAATATCCCCGAGGACAGTGAGCTCCGCAATGTTGTTAAAATCTCAAATCCGCTCGGCGAGGACACCTCCGTAATGCGTACAACCACAATCTCAAGTATGCTTGATATTCTTGCGAGAAATTACAATTACAGAAATCCGTCCGCGAAGCTCTTTGAGATAGGAAAAATATTTATTCCCAACGCGGACGCGGACAAGCTGCCGAATGAGCCGATGAAGATAACGCTCGGTATGTACGGCGGAAATGCGGATTTCTACGACATAAAGGGTATTTGCGAGAGCCTGTTTGCAAACCTCAACGTAAACAAGGTTAAGTATGAGGCGGTTTCAGATAACCCGACCTTCCACCCGGGACGCTGCGCGAAGATAAGCGCGGGCGGAAAAACGCTCGGTATAATCGGTGAAATTCATCCGGCGGTAAGCAGAAAATACGGCATTGATACGCCGGTATATATCGGCGAGCTGGATTTTGAAAACGTATTCCTCAATACAGATACGAATATCAAATTCAAGGAGCTGCCGAAGTTCCCTGCGGTAACACGCGATATTGCTATGCTTGTTGATAAGAGCGTGCCCGTTTCGGACATTGAAGAGGTTATAAGAAAAGCGTCCGGCAAGACGCTTGAAAGTCTAAAGCTGTTTGACGTGTACGAGGGAAAACAAATTCCCGACGGCAAAAAGAGTGTCGCTTACAGCGCCGTATACAGAGCGGCTGACAGAAGTCTTACAGGTGAAGAGGTTCAGAAGGTGTTCGATAAGGTTGTTAAGAAGTTGGAAGGACAGCTCGGAGCGCAGTTGAGATAGTAATGCGGCACAAAACCCCTCAGTCGCGGCATAGCCGCGACGGAGGGGTTTATCCCGCGTCGTTATAAATCTAAACTCAAATTCAAACTACAAACACAAACCAATGGAAAAAGAACAAATTTTAAAACAATATTTCGGACACAGCGATTTCCGTTCGGGGCAGGCTGAGATTATCGACAAAATTTTAAGCGGAAGCGATGTGTTGGGCATTATGCCAACCGGCGCGGGGAAATCGGTTTGCTATCAAATTCCCGCGCTAATGCTTGACGGTATAACGCTTGTCATATCGCCTTTAATATCGCTTATGTCCGACCAGGTTGCCGCGCTTGCGCAGATGGGTATCAGAGCCGCTTATTTAAACAGCTCGCTTACGCTTCAGCAGCAGAATAAGGTTATGAGCAATATAGAAGCCGGCGTATATAAAATTGTTTATGTCGCGCCCGAGCGATTGGAGCTTGACCGATTTATCGATATGGCGCGGCGCGTTAAAATATCGCTGATTACCGTTGACGAATCCCACTGCGTTTCACAATGGGGACACGACTTTCGACCGGGCTATCTGAAAATCTCGGATTTTATTGACAGTCTGCCGTCGCGTCCGGTTATAGCCGCGTTTACCGCGACGGCAACGGACGATGTGCGCCGTGATATTATACGTATTCTGCGGCTTCAAAATCCGTATATTTGCGTTACGGGATTTAACCGCGAGAATCTCTATTTTGAGGTTCGCCGACCGAAAAGAAAGCTTGACGAGCTGTATGATATACTTAACGCTCACAAGAACCAATCCGCCATCGTTTATTGCTCGACGCGAAAAACCGTGGAGGAGGTATGCGATGCGCTCAATACCTTGGGTTACAGCGCGACGCGCTATCACGCGGGGTTGACGGCGGAGGAACGCGCAAAAAATCAGGACGATTTTATCTATGACAGACGGCGCGTTATGGTTGCCACAAACGCGTTCGGTATGGGTATCGACAAATCCAATGTCTATCTTGTTGTGCATTTTAATATGCCGAAGAATATCGAAAGCTATTATCAGGAGGCGGGCAGAGCCGGACGCGACGGCGGTCGGTCCGACTGCATATTGCTATACAGCGCAAGCGATGTAAGAACCGCGCGGTATTTTATTGAAAATCCCGAGGAAAATTCCGAGATAGACGAGGAGACACGCAAAAAAATAAAGGAGCTTGATTTGGAGCGGCTCAAAATGATGACGTTTTATTCCACAACGCCCGACTGCCTGCGTGCCTTTATTTTAAAATACTTCGGCGAAACACCGCCGCCGCATTGCGAAAACTGCGGCAACTGTCTTTCAAACCTCGAAACCGTTGATATTACGGTGGACGCGCAGAAAATAATATCGTGCGTGTACAGAATACGTAATCGCGGCAGAAGCTGCGGCAAGACGATGCTTGCCGATATTCTCAAAGGCAGCGACAGTGAGAGGATACGCAATCTCGGACTTGACACAATATCAACCTATGGAATTATGCGGGATACAAAGACCTCCCGCATACGCGAGATGATAGATTTTCTTGTCATGAACGAATATCTTACGATTGACGAGGAGAGCTACAGAACCGTCGCGCCGACAAGAAAGTCAAAGGAAATACTTGACGGCAATTTGGTTACGGCAAAATTCGTCAAAGAGGAAACGCGCGCGGTAAAGACGCAAAGCGACGATTCCAAAGCGACTTATGATGCCGGCTTGTTCGAGCGGCTAAAGCGCGTAAGGTCAAAACGCGCGGCGATACAGGGCGTTCCGGCATATGTTGTCTTTTCCGATGAAACGCTCAGGGATATGTGCCGTAAGCTTCCCACAACTGACGGCGAATTTTTAAGAGTAAACGGTGTGGGTGAAATGAAACGGCGCAGATACGGCGCGGAATTTATGAATGAGATAAAAAGCTTTTTAAAAGAAAAAGACTCCTAAATAAACAGGGCAAATTTGTCGGTAAATTTGTCCTGTTTTTTTCGAATAAACTCTTGACAGATTGGAAATAATATGATATTATAAAGCCAATAAAAGGGAGTAGCTTGCGCCAAAAGGCGTAATATGGTGTCGTCAGTACGACCGAAAGGTCCGTATCATATTCTAAGAAGCAAGACTTTTGTTGCAGATAAGGCTGCGATAAAAGTGTTGCTTTTTTTCTTTATATGAAGTAAAAATGAGGAGGTTATCAACGTGAATCCGTATCAAATGAAAAAAGAGGCTGTAATGGAGGCTTTCGGGACGTGCGAAAGCGGACTTACGCAAAGACAGGCTGAGGAAAATCTACGCAAATTCGGCAAAAATGAAATTGCCGAGGGGAAAAAGAAAAATCCGTTTATACTGTTTTTGGAGCAGTACAAGGACTTTCTTGTAATCATACTGATAGTCGCGGCAATAATATCGGGAATACTGGGCGACGCGGAAAGCGCGGTTGTAATATTCGTTGTCATCACGATAAACGCAATATTGGGAACCGTTCAAAATTTAAAGGCGCAGCAGTCCCTGGACAGCCTAAAGGAAATGTCCGCGCCGACGGCGAAGGTCATACGCGGCGGAGAAATACAGGTTATCGCCGGAAAAGACGTTGCCGTGGGCGACGTTGTCGTAATTGAGGCGGGGGATTACATTTGCGCCGACGGACGAATAATCGAGAGCGCATCACTTAAAATAGACGAGAGTGCGATGACGGGCGAGAGCGAGCCGGTGGAAAAGCAGGAAATTCTGCTTGACGGAGAAAAAGCGCTCGGCGACAGGGTTAATATGATGTATTCGGGCAGCTTCGCGACCTACGGCAGAGGCAAAATGGTTGTAACCGGTACCGGAATGAATACCGAGATAGGCAAAATCGCGGCGTTGATTAAGAACGCAAAGGAAAAGAAAACGCCGCTCCAAATAAGCCTTGATAATTTCGGCAAAAAGCTGTCGCTGATTATAATCGGCATATGCGTTATAGTAATGGGTCTTGAATTGTTCCGCAGCAGGGACGCGATGTCGCTCAGCGTATTCTCGGACGCGTTCGTGTTCGCCGTCGCGCTCGCGGTCGCGGCGATACCCGAGGCTTTAAGCTCCATTGTGACGATAGTGCTGTCGGTCGGAACGCAAAAGCTGGCAAAGGAAAACGCGATTATAAGAAAGCTCCAAGCCGTAGAGGGTTTGGGCAGCGTTTCCGTTATATGCTCGGATAAGACCGGCACACTCACGCAGAATAAAATGACCGTGCAGAAAATATATTTTGACGGCAGAATTATAGACAAGGACGACGAGATAAACGAGCGGCAGGCGCAGCTTGTTATCGACGGCGCCTTGTGCAACGATTCCGTACACAAGGATGGGCAGGAAATAGGCGACCCGACGGAAATCGCGCTTATAGATTTCTCGAAAAAGCACAGCCTCCCCGCCGAAAGTATGCGCGAAAAATATCCGCGTTTGGGCGAGATACCGTTTGATTCGGACAGAAAGCTCATGAGTACGGTTCATAAAATCGGCGGTAATTATAAAATGCTCACAAAGGGCGCGGTTGACGTGCTTGCACCGCTCATTTTGGAGGTCAAGACAATGGACGGCAAGCGCGAATTTACCGCGGACGACCTTGAGGAGCTGAAAAGGGTAAATATGCGGTTTTCCGAAATGGGACTCAGAGTCCTCGCGGTTTGCGAAAGAGATGTCCCGTCCGCGGATATAACCGTTTCGGACGAGCGTGGTTACATTTTGCTCGGACTTATAGCTATGCAGGACCCGCCGAGAGAGGAAAGCGCCGAGGCGGTCGCGAAATGTAGGATGGCGGGAATAACGCCTATTATGATAACGGGCGACCACCTTGTCACAGCGTCGGCGATAGCGAGAAAAATAGGCATACTTGACGAGGGCAGACGCGCCGTCGAGGGAAGCGAAATAGAGAACCTGTCGGATAAGGAGCTTGACGAGTTCGTAACCGATGTGGCGGTGTACGCCAGGGTTTCGCCGGAGCATAAAATAAGAATAGTCAGCGCATGGCAGAGAAAGGGATATATCGTTTCCATGACCGGCGACGGCGTAAACGACGCTCCCGCGCTTAAACAGGCGGATATTGGCGTGGCTATGGGCATAACCGGCAGTGAGGTCGCAAAGGACGCGGCGTCGATGGTGCTCACCGACGACAACTTCGCCACTATCGTAAAAGCCGTCGAAAACGGACGTAATCTTTACAGGAATATTCAACGCGCGATACAGTTTTTGCTGTCGGGCAACGCCGCCGGAATACTCGCGGTACTGTACGCGTCTGTTATGGCGCTTCCGGTGCCGTTCAAGGCGGTTCATCTGCTGTTTATAAACCTTTTGACGGACAGCCTTCCGGCTATCGCGCTCGGCGTCGAGCCGCACAGTCCGGATGTCATGATGGAAAAACCGAGACCGAAAAACCAATCCATACTTACCAAAAAGGTATTCGCCAATATAGGTATAGAGGGCGTTGTAATCGGCGTGATGACTATGATTGCGTTCTATATAGGACTTATGCGCGGCAGCGATGTCGCAAGCACAATGGCGTTCTCAACGCTTTGCCTGTCAAGGCTTATGCACGGATTTAACTGCAAATCCGACAGGCCCGTATGGTTTACCAAAAAGATGTGGAACAACAGGAGCATGATAGGAGCGTTCCTTGTCGGCTTTGTACTGCTGGGCGCGGTACTGCTTGTGCCGCCGCTTCAGGGAGTGTTCGCGGTAAGTCCGCTCACGTGGGTTGAGCTGCTTGCGGTATGCGGTCTCGCGCTCGCGTCATTCGCGGTTATACAGCTTTTGAAAATGATTAGAAGAAGGTAAATAACGCGAAAATTTAACCGCCGAATTGTGAAAAACGGAGAATTTATATAAAGCGCTTGCCTTTATGCCGATTTTGTGATATTCTGTTTTACGCGATATAATACAATAAGAAAATTAACGGAGAAAAAACTATGAAAAAATTTATATCATGGAATGTAAACGGCTTGCGCGCGTGCATGACAAAGGGATTTGGGGAATATTTCAACGCCTCGGACGCGGATATTTTCTGCGTGCAGGAAACAAAGCTGCAGGAGGGACAGATTGATTTTGCGCCCGAGGGTTATCATGCGTATTGGAATTACGCCGAGAAAAAGGGATATTCGGGTACGGCTGTGTTTTCAAAGGCGGAGCCTGTATCCGTTTCCTACGGCATAGGCATAGAGGAGCATGACAAAGAGGGCAGAGTTATCACGCTTGAATTTGAGGATTTCTATTTTGTAACCTGCTATACGCCCAATTCACAGCGCTCTCTTACGCGCCTTGAATACCGCATGGTATGGGAGGACGCGTTTCTGGAATATATAAAGGGTCTTGACAGCAAAAAGCCGGTAATTTTCTGCGGCGATTTAAACGTGGCGCATAAGGAAATCGATTTGAAAAACCCGAAAACAAACCGCAAAAACGCGGGATTTACCGATGAGGAGCGCGGAAAATTCACCGCGCTTTTGGACAGCGGCTTTATTGACACGTTCAGATATTTTTATCCCGACAGAGAGGGAATATATTCCTGGTGGTCGTATATGTTCAAGGCGCGCGAGAATAACGCGGGTTGGCGTATAGATTATTTTATCACATCCAAAAGATTGGAAAACCGCCTCGCCTCGGCTGATATACATACCGACATTTTCGGCTCCGACCATTGCCCCGTGGAGCTGGATTTAGAGGAGGAAGCATGAGAAAATACGAAAGAAAATTATTGCCGACAGCCGCGGAAATATTATGGAAAGCGGTGATTATCGCACTGACGGTTACGGGAGTGTATTTGCAGGCGCGCGACGATGGAGGTCTTTTCCGCAGCAATACATATCTTTATTTTACGGTTATCAGCAATTCTGGAACAGCGGTAATTTCAGCCGTGTTTCTGATTTTGGAAACGGCGGAACGGCTTCGGGGCAAATATTATATACCAAAGCGACTGTTTACGCTTAAATATATGTTTACCGCGGCTATGTTTCTCACGCTGATAGTGTCCTCATGCCTGCTTGCGCCGTTTAAGGATAGGGCTTATCTGCTTTCAATGAAGAATTTGTGCCTGCACATATTCGCGCCGCTCGCGTCGGTTGTTGACTTCCTCGCGTTTGACAAGAGATTTAAATGCCGCAAAAGAACCGTCCTTATGGGATTTGTGCTGCCGCTTATATACCTCGCAGTGACGCTTTTGCTGTCAATCAAAGGAATTATGTATTCAAACGGAACGAATTATCCGTATTATTTCCTCAATTACCGCTCTTTAGGCTGGCTTACGCTTTCCGGCGGCAATATCGGAGTGGCGTGGTGGCTGATGATAGTCGCCGTTATGACGGGAATAGCGTCGGCACTGCTTTTGCGGCTCAAGCGTATAATATGTAAAAGAAACGAAAAAAAATATTCAATCCCGAGGTACAAATATTAGAATAAACAAAGGCGGACGCGTGCCGATTTGGCGGCGCCGTCTTATTTTTTTGACTTAATCCGAAAAAAATTCCCAAAAACCATTGATATTGGAGCTTTTTTTAGGTATAATAATATAGAATAGGTATATTAGTAAAAAACGAAAGGATAAAAAACAACAATGGACAGTAATAAACGGATGTCAGAGCTTTTATTCGGAAATATAACAAAAACCCCCGAGGATTATGAGCGGATTTACCCCAAAAGAAACCTTGAAGAGGGCGCGGTTGTAACGCGTTTTTCTCCGAGCCCGACGGGATTTCTGCATTTCGGCGGCTTATTCGCGGCGTTCGCGGCGCGCAGCGCGGCAAAGGCGACAAACGGCGTGTTTTACCTCAGAATCGAGGACACGGACAAAAAGCGCGAGGTTGAAAACGGCGTGAGCCTTATCGTCAAGGGATTAAAGGATTTCGGTATCGAAACAGATGAGGGCGCGCTGTCCGAAACGGAGGAAAAGGGCGCTTACGGACCGTACACGCAGAGCAGGAGAACGGAAATATATCACGCTTACGTCAAATCGCTTGTGGAAAAAGGACTTGCGTACCCGTGCTTTATGACCGAGGAAGAGCTTTCGGAGATTCGCAAAAAGCAGGAGGCGGAAAAGCTGCTTCCGGGCATATACGGCGAATTTGCAAAATACCGCGATATATCCGCGGAGGACGCCGAAAAGAGAATAAAGAACGGCGACGAGTACGTTGTAAGACTGAAATCGCCCGGCAGCGCGGAAAAGCGCATAAAATTCAAGGACGGTATAAAGGGCGAAATCGAGATGCCGGAGAATATTTTGGACATCGTGCTTTTGAAAAAGGACGGAACTCCTACATACCACTTCGCGCACGCCGTTGACGACCATCTTATGCGCACGACGCACGTTATACGCGGTGACGAGTGGATTTCGTCTGTTCCGATACATTTGCAGCTGTTTTATCTATGCGGATTTAAGCCGCCCAAGTACGCGCACATTTCGCCTATCATGAAAGAGGAAAACGGCGGAAAGCGCAAGCTGTCAAAAAGAAAGGACCCCGAGGCGGCTGTCAGCTTTTACAGCGAGGTCGGCTATCCAAAGGGCGCGGTATGGGAATATTTGATGACGCTTGCAAACTCAAATTACGAGGATTGGCGTCTGGCAAACCCCGACGCGGATATAGAGAGCTTTAAGTTCAGCTTTTCAAAAATGAGCAAGGCGGGCGCGCTGTTCGATATGGTAAAGCTCACGGACATCAGCAAGACGTATATCAGCCGCCTGAGCGCGGAGGAGGTCTACGATATGGTGACCGACTGGGCGAGGGAAAACAATGAAAAGCTCTATAAGCTGCTTGTGGACGACGAGGAATACGCCAAGGCGATATTCGCGATAGAGCGCGGGAACAAAAAGCCGCGTAAGGACATCGCGTCGTGGTCGGACGTGGAAAATTACGTTTCGTATTTTTATTCGGAGCTGTGGGATAAGAAGCTTGATTTCGCGGACAACCTGTCAAATGAGGATATGATAGAGATACTTGAGCTTTACAAAAATATTTACAATCCGAACGGCAGCGGCGAGGAATGGTTCCCCGCGGTTCGCGATATGGCTGTTACGCTCGGATACGCGAAAGCGCCGAAGGAATACAAGAAAAATCCCGATAATTACAAGGGACACGTCGGAGATGTCGCGGGTGTTATAAGAGTTGCCGCGACCGGCAGAAGAAACACGCCGGACTTATATGAAATTATGCAGGTGCTCGGCTCCGACGAGGTAATGAAGAGATTTGACGAGGCAATAGAAAAATTGAGGGGATAGGCATATGGAAGAAATAATCAGCAAAAATTTTATTCAAGAGGCTATAGAAAAGGATTTGGAGGACGGAGTTTACACCCACGTTCAGACGCGTTTTCCGCCGCAGCCTAACGGCTATTTGCACGTAGGCCACGCAAAGGCGATAAGCATAGATTTCGGTATGGCGGAGCTGTACGGCGGCAAATGCAATCTCCGCCTTGACGACACGAACCCGACAAAGGAGGACACGGAATACGTTGACGCCATTATGGAGGATATAAGGTGGCTCGGATTCAAGTGGGATAAGGTGCTTTACGCGTCCGATTATTTTGACGATATATACGCGGCGGCAATCAAGCTTATCAAAAAGGGTAAGGCGTATGTTTGCGACCTTTCGCCTGACGAGATAAGGGAATACCGCGGCACGCTCAAAAGCCCGGGTAAGGACAGCCCGTACAGAAACAGAAGCATAGAGGAAAATCTTGACCTTTTCGAGAGAATGACAAAGGGCGAATTTCCCGACGGAGCAAAGGTTTTGAGAGCCAAGATAGATATGGCGTCGCCAAACCTCAATATGCGCGACCCTATCATATACAGAATACTGCGCGCGCACCATCACAGAACGGGCGATAAATGGTTTGTATATCCCATGTACGACTTCGCACACCCGATTTCGGACACCGTGGAGGGAGTTACGCACTCGCTTTGCTCTCTTGAATTTGAGGACCACAGACCGCTTTACGACTGGGTTTTAAAGGAAGTAGGCTATGAAAATCCGTCAAGGCAGATTGAGTTTGCGAGAATGAATCTTAACTATACGCTCACAAGCAAAAGACGCTGTTTAAGGCTTGTAAAGGACGGCATTGTTTCCGGTTGGGACGATCCGAGAATGTCAACCCTGTGCGGTATGCGCCGACGCGGATACACGCCCGAGGCGATACACGTTTTTTGCGAAAGAATAGGTGTGTCAAAGGCGTACAGCGTTGTTGACTTTGCCCTGCTTGAGGCGTGCGTAAGGGAGGATCTTAATAAAAAGGTGCCCAGAGTTATGGCGGTTTTAAGACCGATTAAGCTTATAATCGACAACTATCCGGAGGACAAGGTCGAGCATATAGAGGTTGAGATAAATCCCGAAAATCCCGAAATGGGCAAGCGCACCGTTGAATTTTCGCGCGAGCTTTACATTGAGGAGGACGATTTTATGGAGGACGCTCCGAAGAAGTATTTCAGACTTTCACCGGGACGCGAGGTGCGTTTAAAGGGAGCGTATTATGTGACCTGTACCGGCTGTGACAAGGACGAAAACGGCAATGTGACGGCGGTACACTGCACATATGACCCGCAGACGCGCGGCGGCGACGCGCCGGACGGACGCAAGGTAAAGGGAACGATTCATTTTGTAAGCGCCGCTCACGCGCTTGACGCGGAGGTGCGCCTTTATGACAGGCTTTTCAACGTGGAAAACCCGTCCGATGAAACCGATGTAAGCGATTTTACCGATAATCTTAACAAGGACTCGATGATTGTTCTAAAGAACGCCAAGCTTGAAAGCAATATGACCGATTTAAAGGTCGGCGATAAATTCCAGTTTTTAAGGCTCGGTTATTTCTGCGTGGACCCCGACAGCACTCCGGAAATGCCGGTTTTCAACAGGACGGCGGCGCTCAAGGACAGCTGGAAAAAGATTAACAAATAATGCGTTTCATATAAATAGGAGGAAATAAAAATGGACTATACAAACTATATGGCTGACAGAGTAAAGACGATGAAGGGCAGCGCGATACGTGAAATGTTCAAGCGTATGGCGGATCCGGAAATTATATCTCTCGCGGGCGGAAATCCCGCGTCGGAGCTGTTTCCGGGCGAGGAGCTTTCAAAAATCGCGGGTAAGATTTTGATGACAAATCCGACGCTTGCCTTGCAGTACGGCACCACGGACGGCTACCCGAAAATGAAGGACTGCGCGAGGGCGCGCGCGGAAAAGGTAAATTCGATAACCGAAAATGACGAGATAATCATAATGACGGGCGCGAACCAGGGTATTGACCTTACCGCAAAGGCACTTTTAAACAAGGGCGACAAGGTAATAGTTGAAAGCCCGAGCTTTATCGGAAGTCTTAACGCGTTCCGCACATATGAGTGTTCTCTTGTTGGCGTAAGGGTTGATGCGGACGGAATGAATATGGACGAGCTTGAGGAAAAGCTGAAAAGCGAAGACGGCGTAAAGTTTATTTACACCATTCCGACATTCCAAAACCCGACCGGATGTACCATGTCGCTCGAAAAGAGAAAGCGTATGATTGAGCTTGCGAATAAATACGACGTTCTCATTCTTGAGGATAACCCGTACGGAGATTTGCGTTTCTCCGGCGAGGACGTGCCCACTCTTAAATCGATGGATACCGAGGGCAGAGTTATATACGCCGGCTCATTCTCAAAGATTTTGTCGCCGGGTATGCGTTTGGGATATATTATCGCGCCGGCGCCGCTTTGCGAAAAAATAGAGGTATTAAAGCAGGTAAACGACGTACATACACCGATGCTTACGCAGCTTATGTGCGTTGAGTTTATGAAGAAATACGATATAGACAAGTATATCGAGAAGAACAGGGAGCTTTACGGCAAGAAATGCGCCGCCATGGTTGACGCTATGGAAAAGTATTTCCCGAAGGGCAAGGTAAAATGGGTTGTTCCCGAGGGCGGTATATTCCTGTGGTGCGAATGCCCCACAATTACGGATATTACGCCGATAGTTGACAAATGTCTTGAAAAGAAGGTCGCGATAGTGCCCGGCTCCAATTTCGCCACGGATATATTCGCGCCGTCAAATATGTTCAGACTTAACTATTCGTCGGCTACCATAGAAAAAATTACAGAGGGCATCAGAAGACTCGGCGAGGTGCTGACGGAAAACCTGTAATACCTTGAAAGGAACGGATAAAAATGGACGATAAGAAAATAATATTTTCCGGCGTGCAGCCGTCGGGAAATCTTACGCTCGGAAATTATCTCGGAGCGATAAAGAACTGGGTTGACATACAAAAGGACTATCACTGCATATACGCGATGATGGATTTGCACACGATTACGGTGCGTCAAACGCCGGCGGACGTGCGGCGCAGAACTCTCGAGGTGCTCGCGCTGTATATAGCCTGCGGAATCGACCCTGAGGAAACAATACTCTTTATACAGTCGCATAATCCCGCTCACGCGGAGCTTGCCTGGGTGTTAAACTGCTACACGTATATGGGCGAGCTTCAGCGAATGACGCAGTTTAAGGATAAATCTGCGCGCCACGCGGATAATATCAACGCGGGACTGTTTACATATCCCGTGCTTATGGCGTCGGACATATTGCTTTATCAGACGGACTATGTGCCCGTCGGCAAGGATCAGATGCAGCATATAGAGATATGCCGCGACATAGCGCAGAGGTTTAACGCGATTTACGGCAATGTGTTTAAAATACCCGAGGGACTGTTATCGAAGTCGGGCGCGAAGATAATGAGCTTGCAGGAGCCGGAAAAGAAGATGTCCAAATCCGACCCGAATCCAAAGGCGTATATTTCAATGATGGACGATATGAATGTTATCGCAAAGAAGATAAAGAGCGCCGTCACGGACAGCGAGGGCGTTATAGAATACCGTGAGGGCGACCCGTCAAAGGCGGGAATCAACAACCTTTTAAGCATTATGTCGGCGGTAACGGGCAGAGATATAGACAGCATAGTAAAGGATTACAGCGGCAAGGGCTACGGCGATTTCAAGAACGATGTCGCCGAGGCGGTTGTGGAGGCGATACGTCCCATACGCGGCGAATACGACAGGCTTATTGCGGACAAGGCGTATCTTATGGATATATGCCAAAAGGGCGCGGACAGCGCAAAGAGAATTTCGCAAAGAACTCTTAATAAAGTATATAAGAAAGTCGGCTTTGTGCTGTAATTGGAGGAAATTATGTCTACTCAACAGGTTTTATTTTTGATATTTGCATTTATTGTATCGTTTGTCTTTACGTTTGCCACAACTCCGCTTGTAAGGCGTTTGGCATTCAAGATAGGCGCGGGCGCGGTGGATATACCTAAGGACAACAGGCGTATGCACAAAAAGCCGACACCCAGAATAGGCGGCTTGGCGATAATATTCGGATTCGTTGTCGCGACGTTGTGCTTTGCCGAGCCGTCAAGGCAGCTTTTCGGAACGCTTGCCGGTGCGGCGATTATAGCGGTAATGGGATTTATCGACGACTGCAAGGACCTTAATGCGAAGCTGAAATTTGTAATTCAGATTGCCGCGGCGCTTGTGGTTATTTTCGTGGGCGATATAAAGATTGACGTGTTTACCAACCCGAATTTGCTCAGTGACAACCCGTACTGGGTTTTGCCGCAGTGGCTTTCAATCGGCTTGACGGTTATATGGATTGTATTCATCACCAATGCCGTAAACTTCATAGACGGTCTTGACGGACTCGCGGCGGGCGTAAGCGCGATAATGTCGGTTTCGCTTGTGTTTATATCCATAAGAGTAGGCGAATATCCGATAGCGATACTCGGTATAGCGCTTATGGGCTCGTGCTTCGGATTTCTCCCGTTCAACTTTAATCCGGCAAAGATATTTATGGGTGATACCGGCTCGACGTTTTTGGGATTTATGCTCGCAACGCTGTCAATACAGGGCGTGTTCAAGAGCTACGCGGTAATTTCGTTCGCGGTGCCGCTGCTTATTTTGGGGCTTCCTCTGTTCGACGCGTCGTTCGCTATGATACGCCGCATAATGCACGGACAAAGTCCGATGGTTGCCGACAGAGGACACCTGCACCACAGACTTGTCGATATGGGATTTTCGCAAAAGCAGACGGTATTTATACTGTACGCGATAAGCGGCGTACTCGGAATAACGGCGGTGCTGCTTGCGGAGAGCGGCGTTTTGAGAGCGCTTTTGCTTGTGATATGCGTGCTTATACTTCTACTTATCGGCGGTATGCTCGGCAAAAACAGCTATGTGCATCACCACCCCGACAATCGAAATAAAACCGATGATACCGAAACGGACATAGAGGAAACAACGGACATAAAGAGCGATAAATAGGCGAGAGAGGGTGTAAATGTGAAAAAATTAAAGGTAATGACAGTGTTCGGCACAAGACCGGAGGCGATAAAAATGGCTCCGCTTGCGCTTGAGCTAAAAAAATATGACGAAATAGAGTCAATCGTCTGCGTAACGGCGCAGCACAGGCAAATGCTTGACCAGGTGCTTGAAATATTCGGAATAACGCCCGATTACGACCTTGACATAATGAAAACAAGACAGAGCCTTATCGGAATTACAACCAGAGTGCTTGAGGGACTTGACGAGGTAATAAAAAAGGAAAAGCCGGATATTGTGCTTGTGCACGGCGATACGTCCACAAGCTTTGTTGCCGCGCTTGCCGCGTTCTATAACCAGGTAAAGGTGGGACACGTCGAGGCGGGACTTAGGACATATGATAAATATTCGCCGTTTCCGGAGGAAATGAACAGACAGCTTACCGGCAGAATCGCGGACTTGAATTTCTCGCCGACGGAGCAGAACAGGCAAAATCTGCTCAAGGAAAACGTCAGCGACGACATAATATATATAACGGGCAATACCGTTATAGACGCGCTTAAAACCACTGTGCGCGATGATTATGAGTTTAAGGACGAGTGTCTGAGAACGCTTGATTTTGATAAAAAACGCGTAATTATAGTAACGGCGCACAGACGTGAAAACCTCGGTGAGCCGCTTGAAAATATCTGTAACGCGCTAAAGCAGATTGTCACGGAATACGAGGACGTGGAGCTTGTATATCCCGTTCACCTCAATCCTGCCGTTCGTGAAACCGCGTTCGGCATACTCGGCGGTGTGGACAGGGTACATCTTATAGACCCGCTCGACGTTGAGGAGCTGCATAACGCTATGGCGCGCTCGTTTATGGTTATGACGGACAGCGGCGGCATACAGGAGGAGGCTCCCGCGCTCGCGAAGCCCGTGCTTGTGCTGCGAAAGGAAACGGAGCGTCCCGAGGCGGTAGCCGCCGGAACGGTTAAAATAGCGGGCGTTATAAAAGAGGATATAGTATGCCTCGCAAAGGGACTTCTTGACAATGAGGAGTTTTACAATCAAATGGCTCACGCCGCGAACCCTTACGGCGACGGCGAGGCATCGAGAAGAACCGTTGAGGCGATACTTTACGCTTTCGGCTACAGCGATAAGCGTCCCGAAAATTTTTCTGTTAAGCCTCAATAGCTTCGCTTTATGCGCTTAATGCGTGCATGAGAATGGGAAAAATCATGTAGAACAGGGGGCTGACCCGAAATGCAGGACTTGCTGAAAAGAATAGACGGTCTTTTAAAGGAAAAGAAATTTGTTGAGGTCAGGAATATTGTAGCGGAGGAAAACGCCGCCGATTTGGCGGTGCTGTTCGAGGAGCTGTTCGGCGAGGATTACGAGGAACGCGCCGAGTTTATGATTTTATTCAGACTGCTCCCAAAGGACCTTGCGGCGGAAACCTTCGCGCATATGAATTCCGATATGAGAAAGCACCTTATAGGTATGTTTACCGATAAGGAGCTCAGAGAAATTCTTGACGAGTCGTTCATTGACGACACGGTAGATATAATCGAGGAAATGCCGGCAAATGTGGTGTCGAGAATACTTAAAAATTCCACCACCGGCGAAAGAAAAGCCATAAATGAAATTCTGCGCTATCCAAAGGACAGCGCGGGCAGTATAATGACGATAGAATACGTCAGTCTGCACAGGGATATGACGGTCGCGGAGGCGTTTGATAAAATCCGCAGGGTAGGCGTAAACAAGGAAACCATATACACCTGTTATGTCACGGAGAACAGAAAGCTTATAGGCGTTATAACCGTTAAGGACCTGTTCACGGCTGAGGAGGACGATAAAATATCCGACATAATGGAAACGCATATTATAAGCGTGGACACTCACGAGGATAAAGAGGTTGTCGGAAATATGTTCCGCAAATATGATTTTCTCGCGCTTCCGGTGGTTGACAAGGATAACCGCCTTGTCGGCATCGTGACCTTTGACGACGCTATGGACGTCATTCAGGAGGAGAACGCGGAGGACTTCTCAAAAATGGCGGCTATCGCGCCTAATGAGGAATCATATTTCAGGACGGGAATTTTCAAGCACGTGAAAAACAGAATCGGCTGGCTTTTGATACTTATGATTTCCGCGACGGTAACGCAGATTATCATAAATAAATACGAGGCGGCATTCGCGGCATTGCCGATTTTAATATCGTTTATGCCGATGATAATGGACACCGGCGGAAACTGTGGCGCGCAAAGCTCAACGCTTATTATACGCGGTATCGCGCTTGATGAAATTCATTTCAAGGATTTTTTCAAGGTGGTGTTTAAGGAATTTCGCATATCCATAATGGTAAGCGCGGTGCTTGCCGTTGTGAACGGAGTGCGCATATATCTTATGTATGAGCGGAATTTTCTGCTTGCGCTTACCATAGCGCTTTCGATTATCGCCACGGTGATAATATCAAAGCTGATAGGCGCGATGCTGCCGATGCTGGCAAAGCGGGTTCACCTTGACCCCGCGATAATGGCAACGCCGCTCATCACAACAATAGTTGACTGCTGTTCGATATTTATATATTTTAATATAGCGGTCGCGGTACTCAATGTTTAGAATAACCAAATCAAGACTGCTCCGGCAGTCTTAAATTTTTACAAGGAGATGGTAATATGACGGTACGCAGAGCCGAAGAAAAGGATATGGAAAAAATAAAGGATTTATTAAATCAGGTGCTTACGGTGCATCATAACGGCAGACCCGATTTATTTAAGGCGAATTGCCGCAAATATACGGACGGCGAGCTGCTTGATATAATAAACGACGACAGCCGCCCGATATTTGTCGCGGATGAGGACGGCAGTGTACTCGGCTACGCGTTTTGCGTGATAAGACAAAAGAAAAATCACAATATTCTGACGGATATAAAAACCATGTACATAGACGATTTATGCGTTGACGAAAGCATTCGCGGAAAGCACGTGGGAACCGCGATTTACGAGTACGTTAAAGGCTACGCAAGGGAAATCGGCTGCTATAACCTGACGCTTAATGTCTGGGCGTGCAACGAAAGCGCGGCGCGCTTCTATGAAAAGCAGGGACTTAAACCGCAGGCAACAACGCTTGAACAAATTCTTTAATTAAAAAGGGGACACTAAAATTTAGTGTCCCTTTTTGCATTGACATTTATGCGGCATTTTAATCCGTAATAACAACCGGCTTTGAAATACCGCCGTGATGGCGCGGATTTTCACTGTGTATCAGCACGGTTATATCAATATTTCCCGTTATATCCGAAACGTCTATTTCAGCCTTGCCGCCGTTTACGGGGCTGTCGCCGAATTTTTGCTCGCCGTTAATATAAACCTCCGCGCTGTCGCCGATTATCTCGCGGAAAACAATATAATTATCGTCGGCATTTATCACAGCAGCTGTTTTATAAAGAATGTAGCCGACGCTGTCTTCAAATTTATCGTCAAAGCCGCCGCCGACGCTGACAATGCCCCAGGTATTCATATCGCTGTCGTCGATTTTTACATTCGGGTCGGGACGCTCGGCGAAAATCTCTACAGACTGACGCCATTTTGAGATATACCTCTCGCTTACGGACGGTATAAATATCGGCTTACCGCCGCATTCAACCGCGTCAACCGAAACGCGCGCGATTTCAAGTCCTGCGGACGCGGCGGTTAGCGTGACTGCCTTTGCGCCGTCAGTTTGCTTTACGATTACCTGGCAAAGACCGTTAAACAGCCGCCTCTCCTCAGCCTTATCCGCCTCGTGAGAATTGGGATTGCCGTTGCCTACGCCGATTATCTCACCGCCCTCCGCGGTAAATTTAATCAAATTATCGGCAGTGGGGACACTAAAACCGTTTTCGTCCGAAACGGAAATATTGAAAATAACAGCGTCACCGCAGCCGTCATACACAAAATCGCGGTGCGGCTCAATATTGATTTTTACGGCATTTCCCGCGGTTGTAACCTCGTCGGAGCAAACATCCTTGCCGTCAATATACCCCGACATTTTTAGTGTCCCTTTTTCAAAGGGGACAATCCAGTCTGTCATATCGTATTTATCGACATTTTTTCTGCCGAGCGACCTGCCGTTTAAAAATAATTCCGCTTCGGCGCAGTTGGTGTGCGCCATAACGCGTATTTCCTCGCCCTCGCTCCAATTCCAGTGGGGAAGAATATGTATCATCGGCTCATCGGTAAAGAAAGCCTTGTTAAGATAGAACGCGTCCTTTTTAAATCCGCAGGTGTCCATAATGCCGAACTGCGTGCCGATTGAGGGCCACTCAAACGGTGTCGGCTCGCCGCGGTAGTCAAATCCCGTCCAGATGAAAAGTCCCATAATATGCTCCCGCGTGTCCACCTGCTTAAAGCCGTCGCGGTAGGTGTTGCCCCATTGAGCCGCCTCGCTGTCGTAGCAGTCTATGACGTGCTTTGAATAGTCGGTTTTATACACGCCGCGCGTTTCAAAAGCACTGTCGTTTTCGCTGCCTATCATCGGCATAGCGGGATATTTTTCACGGAAATCATCATATGTGTGGGTTATGTAGTTGAAGCCCGTCATATCGAGAGCGTCGCAGGCGCCGCCATCGGTGGTAACTCCGGTGTTCATCGCGCCTAAAAGGAAACGCGTATTATCGAGCTTTTTAATCTCGCATTGAAGTCTTTCGGCAAGCTTTCTGCCCGTCGGCGTACCCTGCAAGGGCTCCTCGTTGAAGAGCGAATACATCACGACGCACGGGTGGTTGCGGTCGCGCATAACCATATCGCGCACCTGCTTTATGCCGTCGGGACTTGAATTGAAATTGCGGTTTTCGTCCATTACAAGCAAACCGTACCTGTCGCAGTAATCAAGTATTTCCGGATTTGGATTGCCGTGCGCACAGCGGTACGCGTTTGACCCCATTTCCTTAAGCAGCTTAATTCTGTACTCGTTGACGCTGTCCGGCACAGCCACGCCCACTCCGGCGTGATCCTGATGATTGCAGGTGCCGTAAAGCGGCACGCGTCTGCCGTTCAAGAAAAATCCTTTGTCCGCGTCAACAGAAATTGTGCGGAATCCGAAGGTGTTTTTTTGACAGTCCGCAAGAGTGTCGTTTTCGTACAGCTCGCTTACCATCGTATAGAGGTTGGGTGAATCGACGTCCCACAAAAGAGGACTGTAGGTCAGTATGCTTTGGCGAATCTCCGCGCAGCTGCCGCCCGCGACGGAAAACTCCGTTTCATTTTTGCCGACAACATTATCATACCTGTCAAGAATATAGGTTTTAAGGCGAAAAGCCTTTTCCTCATACGAGGAGTTTTCAACGGTCGTGTCCGTGACCGCGTCCCACACGTCCGCGCTTTTTTTCTCGGGATGCACAAATACGCCCCAATGCGCGATGTGGAGCGGATTTTTCTTGTATAGGTTCACGTGGCGGTAAATTCCCGCGCCCTCGTACCACCAGCCCTCGATTGCTGTCGCGTCAACGAACACAACGAGGTCGTTTACCTGCTCGCCGTACAGCGCCATATCCGTCGCGTCAACCGTAAATGAATTATAGCCGCAGAAATTTCTGCCGATAACCGAGCCGTTAAGGTATACCGTCGCGTATGACGACACGCCCTCAAATTCGATTAAAATCTGCTTGCTTCTGTCCTCCTCTTCAAGGCGGAAACGCTTGGAATACCACGCCTTGCCGCGCTTTTTGTACCCTTGCGAGGGACCCTGTTTTTCGTCAAACTCGCTGTATACCGCCCAGTCGTGCGGAAGATTGACCGTTTCCCAGTCGCTCTTGTCAAAATCGGGCGATGCCGCGCCCAATGCGCCGCCCGCCTTTGCCGCCATATATGACTCCGTGTGGGATTTTGTTTCGGATAAAACAAAATCTCCGTTGTGAAATTTCCAATCCCTGTCTAAACTGAATTTTTCCATATGTATCTCCTTAAAAATGTTATTTTGCTTTAAGCTCTATTGCTTCTTTGCCCGTCATATGCTCGACGGATATTTCAACCATGCAAAGAGCGGGGAAGAACTTATCTATTTCCCGCTTCCGCGCATCATAATCGCCGAAATCGTATTTTTCCGAAAGCGTATTAATCGCCGCTCTGATTTCATCATTTTCCAAAATACGCGCTCTGCCGAAAACTATCACGCTTCTGAAATACGTTGTAAATTCCTCCGGAACAACATCGTCCGCGTCAATCACGCAGAACGACACCTTATCGCTCCGCCTTATCGCGTCGATTTTATGCCCCTTCTTGGCGCAGTGAAATATGATTTTATTATCATTATATACAAAGCTGAGCGGCACGGCATAAGGGTAGCCGTCATCACCCGATACCGCGAGAGTACCCGACGTTGCTCGGTTTAAAATATCAACACATTCCTCGCGGGATAAAGCCTGATTTTTCCGCCGCATTTCCCTAAACATAATCTTTCCCTCCGTTTCTTTACTTAATCATTGCCAGAACACATCACATCTCGCGGTATATTCTCATTAGTGCCGCCGCGCAGCTTGTTTCCGTTGTGGTTTTCACGTCAAAGCCGTATGCCTCCATTACCGCACGGTCGTTGTTTTGGTGCGCCTTCCGCAATTCGGGCGGCATGGTCAGCTCATCGTAAAGGTCGGCGAGTGAGCTGTCGGGGTATAATGCCCGCGCGTCAAGAATACTCTGCGCCGTTCGCTCAATCCTTTTCCTCTGCTCGTCCGTCGGACTGCACCACGGAAAGTTGTTGTAGACAATAGTGTTGGAATAGCGATACCGCATTTCCAATCTACCGCAAACCGCGCGCATCCACGCCATATGAACGTTGGATGTCAGTACGCCAAAATGGTACAGTGTGGCGTTGGGGATTAACAAATTTGCATTGCCACAAATAACATCTGCATTTTCAAACCCGATGGGCAAATATTTCCTGTTTTCCGATGAGTGAGAGGGAACAAGAATATAGTCAGATGATGGTTGTCTGATTTCCATAAAACGAGTAGGATAATCGGCAAATTTTCTTGTTGCAGCTTTAGTGCTATTTTGTCTAAATTCACGTATATTCTTTATTCTTTGTAGAACGTGCGGCATTGATTTTAAGTCACTTGGAGTTGCATTTAACAACCATAGACACTAGCGTTCTTCATTGTGCAAAAATTCTCGCGCACCGTAAAATTTTTTTATATATTTTTTTGCTGTTGGTTCAATTTTTATAAATTCCGGATATTCTTCTTTGGTTATAAAGAAATTTCCGTTATCTACAGGAATACTACCTTTTGCCATTTCGGGAACATTTGAAATCGGTTTTGAGCGTGTATTAATAAATATATCCGGTGCGTCCATTAAGTACGCGTTAATATTATCTACAAGCTGTACTCTGTCGTTTTCATATAATCGACCTTGTTCAATGCCAGCGCCACAGCTGAATCCGACAATCACGCAATGAACATGAGCTTTTATATTTGCTTCGCTGTCCCACCTGAATGTGCGGTGCGCGAAATCTATATGTATTCCGAAACGTTCATAAAGCGGTTTCCATACTCCCGCAACCTGTTCGCCTTGTGTTATTGAGTTTGTCGAAACAAACGCCGCTCGTATTTTTGTGCCTTTAATAAGGCTTGCAGCTTTGAAATACCAACCTGCAACATAGTCTATTTTTCCCGCACTTTTGTACGGCTTGCCCTTTTCATCAATATAAACGGACAAAATGTCGGCTTTTTGCCCTTTCGTCTGCAAGGAATATCCGACAAACGGCGGATTGCCCATTATATATGACAGCTTATACTTCGGCGCAACCGCTTCCCAATCAAGCCTCAGCGCGTTACCCTCGACTATATTCGCGTAGGATTTGAGCGGGAGGAAATCAAGGCTCGCGTGAATTATATCCTCGGTTTCCTTTAGCATTTGCGACTCGGCAATCCAAAGCGCGGTTTTCGCGACCGTCACCGCAAAATCGTTTATCTCAATTCCGTAAAATTGCCCGATTGACACCCTTATCACAACATCGTCAAGCATTGTTATTTGGTTTGTTTTAATCTTTAAAGCCTCATTCTCAAGCCGTCTAAGCGATAAATATGTCTCCGTAAGGAAATTTCCCGACCCGCACGCGGGGTCTAAAAATCCGAGTGTCGACAGCTTGCCGCAAAATGCGTCAAGCCTTTTTTCACGCGTTTTTATCACGCTCTCGCGCTTTATATCCTCCAGCTCTGCCGTCAAATCGTCAAGGAATAACGGGTCTATCACCTTGTGAATGTTTTCGATTGACGTGTAGTGCATACCGCCGCCGCGCCGCGTTTCGGGGTTTAGGGTGCTTTCAAACACCGCGCCGAAAATCGTGGGACTTATCTCGCTCCAGTCAAAATCCGCACTCGCGTGCGTCAAAATAAGCTCGCGTATTTCCTCTGTTATGCGCGGGATAATAACGCTCTCGTCCGAAAATAAGCCGCCGTTGACGTAGGGGAACGCGTTTAATTTTTCATCGCCGTATGGGTCGCGGTTTTCGGGCTTGGTGTCCAAAATTTTAAACAGCTCAATAAGCGCCGTCCGCATATGGCGCGTTTCAAAGTCTGCAAGGTAATCGTGGAACATCATGCGTCCGCCGAAAATACCCGCGTCCTCCGCGTAAAGGCAGAACACAAGCCGCACGCAAAGGACGTTAAGGCTTTTGAGCGTTTCCGCGTCATCGGGATTCGCGTATTGCTTTAAAAACGCGTCGTATATCCGACCGATTATATCGCCCGCGGCGATTGATATTTCCATTTCCCGCCGCAGACTGTCGCTGCCGGTGTCGGTCAAAAATTTCAGCCTGTAATATTCGCGCGGCAGCTCCGAAAGCATTATACTCTCCGGCTCACCCGTCGGTTTCTCCATATCGTAAATCAAAAACTGCTCGAAATTGCAGGTTACAATCCAGCGCGGGCGCTTTGAATAAGGCAAGTCCGCCGAATAGCGCTTCGCCTGTTGAAATGGCGACAGCACGGAGCCGTCAGATTGTTTTATGCCCTTGCGCAGGTCCTTTCCGAGCCCCTTTTGCTCGATAAGCACCTTTGTCGCGTCGATATAGCCGTCGATAAAGCTCGTGTGATCCAAATGCACCTGATCCTCAAACGATATAAACCGCTCCGGATACTCCACTCCCAAAATATCGCGCAAAAGCGACAGCCAAAATTTTTGACTTTCGCCCTTTTCGTAGCCCTTGCCGCGCCAATATTCGGCAAATTCCTTTGCCGCCCGCTTCTGCTCCGCGTCTGTCATACCAACGCCTCCCGTTTCGATTATTTGTAATTATTGTAGCATATTTAATGTGTAAAGTCAAACGGCATCCATATAAAAATCAGAGCGCCGGCAAGACGCTCTGATTGTGATAAATTTAGGGGAGGAAAGGGCAGAATCAGCCATTTAATTCCTCAAGGCTTTCCGCCATTGTTTCTTTCATAATTGCAAGTCCCGCCTCAAGCTGCTCATCGGTAACTACAAGCGGGCATAGGAAACGGATAACATTTCCGTATGTTCCGGCGCTCTCTATAATAAGTCCCTTTTGCGCCGCTCTCTTTACCATAGCCGCGACAAGCTCCGGATACGGTTCCTTTGTTTCGGTATCCTTTACAAGCTCCAGTCCGACGAACGCGCCAATTCCGCGCACGTCGCCGACAACTCCGAACGGCTTAAGCTCCTCACGGTAATATTCCATAACTCTGCCGCCTATTTTAAGTGCCCTGTCGCAGAGGTTGTTTTCCTTGATGAATTTAATAACCTCCAGTCCCGCCGCGCAGCTCATCGCGTTGCCGCAGAACGTGCCGCCGATTGTTCCCGCGGGACACGCGTCCATAATCTCCGCCGATGCGGTGACCGCCGAAAGCGGCATACCGGCGGCGATGGATTTCGCCGACGTCATAATATCCGGCGAGCAACCCGCGTCCTTCCAATACTGCGAAACAAACATTTTACCCGAGCGCGCGAAACCCGTCTGAACCTCGTCGGCAACCAAAAGTATTCCGTGCTTGTCGCAGATTTTCCTTACAGCCTTAACCCATTCAATCGGCGCGGGAACAAATCCGCCCTCGCCCTGGATAGGCTCTGCGACGATTGCGGCAACATAGTCGGGCGCGCTGCATTCCTCGAAAACGTCGTTAAGACGCTTTATGTAATACTCGATTGCCTCGTCCTCCGTAAATCCCTTTGGCGCACGGTACAAATACGGAAATTCCGCGCGGTAAACGCCGTCGGGGAACGGTCCCATACCGTAGGCATACGCTTTCTTGGACGTCATCGCCATAGTCATTTGCGTTCTGCCGTGGAACGCGCCGGAAAATACGATTATATTCGGACGCTTTGTATATCCCTTGGCGATTTTCACGGCGTTTTCGTCCGCCTCCGCGCCGGAATTTACAAACATAGTTTTCTTGGTTTCGCCCCTTACGGGAACGATTTTGTTCATTTCCTCGGCAAGCGCGACATAGCCCTCATGTGTGCCGATATTCATCATAACGTGAAAATATTTATCCGCCTGAGCCTTGACCGCCTCAATCATTTTCGGCTGAGAGTAGCCGACGTTCAGCACGCCTACTCCGCCAACCCAATCAAGGAAAATATTCCCGTCAACGTCCTCAATCATAGCTCCCTCGCCGCGCTTTACGGCTAACGGATAGCCGCAGCGAATCGCGTTCGGAATCGCCTTGACGCGGCGGTCTATGATGCTTTGCGCGTTCGGTCCCGGCAGGGTTTTGGTTTTTATTTGCGGCAGGGCTGTTCTTAAATCTGACATTTTTTTACTCCTTTACATAAGTTTAGTGTATATTTCAATGAGCGCCGCTCTGTCAAGAAAAACATAATTATTCCCGAGCAGCCTCTGTTGGTTTTCGATAACGGAATCGGTAAATTCCTCAATCATTTCATTTGTCATACCGTACTCGCTTAACCGCTTTTTCTGCAAAATCGAGCCGTTAAGCAGGCGCTCAAGCTCGTCATACACATCTTCCGCGCCGCAGCCGAGAACGGCGGCTATGGCGGCGTTAAGCTCCCTTATCGCGCCGTCGGGGTTTATTTCCATATATTTTTTGAACACGCCAGTGAACATTGCGTAATTCGATTCGCCGTGCGGAACATGGAACGCCGCACCGAGCGGATAGCTCATCGCGTGAACCGCGGCGCAGCCGGCATTGCCGAAAGCGATTCCCGCCATAGTCGACGCAAGGCAGAAGTCGGGGAGAAGTGCTTTAAGCGCGTCCTTGCCGTCCGATTCGATTTTTTTGTAGCCGTTTAAAATCATCGTCATTGCCTTAAGCGAAAACATTCTTGAAATCGGCGCGGCTTTCGGCGAAAGATAGCTTTCAACCGAATGTACAAGCGCGTCTATCGAGCTTGCGGCGAATACCTTAAACGGCAGCTTATAAAGCAGCTCCGGCACTATCACCGCCGCGTCGGCATACAGCGCATCAGAGGCAAGACCAAATTTTGTATGCCGTTTTTTAAACTCCAAAATCGATATGTTCGTTACCTCCGAGCCTGTTCCGCAGGTCGTGGGAACAAGAATCAGCTCCTTGTCCCTTACAGCCGGAATTTTCCTGTCGAACAAATCCGTAACGGGTAAAAGCGTTTCGAGTGCGAACAGCTTTGCGCAGTCTATAACCGTTCCGCCGCCAATCGCTATGACGCGCTTGTACGGCTTTTTTATGTCCGCGGCTATTCTCGTAATCATTTCATCGGTCGGCTCGCCCGAGCCGTAATTCTCGATGAAAATTACCGTTCCGGCTTTAATGCCTTTAAAATACGCGCTCCACGTAACCTCTATCGTGATAACAAGGTCATTCTCGTTTATGCCCAATTTATCTATGAATTCGCCGCAGGAATCAAGCGTTATTATCTTCGGCGCGATACTGAATTGTTTCATTTCCAACACTCCCATCAATGCTCGTACCAGCCGACAATTCCGGGATTGAGGTTGATATTAATTTGCTTAATCTCCTGGTATTCCTCCAAGCCGTGCACGCCAAGCTCTCTGCCTATGCCGGACTTTTTATAGCCGCCCCAGGGAGCCTCGTTAAAGCAGGGATTATAGCAGTTTATCCACGTAATTCCGGCTCTGATTTCCTTGATAACCCTAAGCGCCCTCGCTCCGTCCGCGGTGAATACCGCGCCGGCAAGTCCGTATTCGGTATTATTCGCCATATCGATAGCCTCTTGCTCGGTCTTAAAGGTCTGAACGGTTACTACGGGTCCGAAAATCTCCTCTTTTACAATAGTCATATCGTCCGTGCAGTTGTCAAACACGGTCGGGCGCACATAATATCCCTTTGCGCATTCGCCCTCGGTATATCTTTCGCCGCCGCATACAAGCGCCGCGCCCTCGTCGATACCCTTTTTGATGTACGAAAGCACCTTATTCATATGGCTCTCCGACACAAGCGGTCCCATATCGGGGTTGTCGAGCGGATTGCCTATCGTTATCGCGTTCGCGCGCTCCGCAAGCCGCTTAACGAATTTGTCCTTTATACTTTCCTCTATAATAATTCTCGAGCCGGCGGAGCATATCTCGCCTTGATTTAAGAAAATTCCAATCATTGCCCATTCAACCGCGCCCTCAATATCGGCGTCGGCAAAGATTACGTTCGGCGATTTGCCGCCCAGCTCAAGACCTATCTTCTTTACGTTGCCCGCCGCAGCGCGCATAATGCTCTGTCCGACCTCGGTCGAACCCGTAAACGTAACCATATCCACATCGTTGTTTTCGGCAAGCTCGTTGCCTATGGTTCCGCCGGGACCCAATACAAGGTTCGCGCAGCCTTTGGGCAAGCCGACCTTTTCAAATATTTCAAAAAGCTTTATGCTCGAAAGCACGCAGTTTGAGCTTGGCTTATACACAACGCTGTTGCCCGCGGCAAGAGCCGGCGCAAGCTTCCATACGCCCATAAGCAGGGGATAATTCCACGGTGTGATAAGTCCGCATACTCCGACAGGCTCATGCACCGTAAAGGAGTGCATCTTTCCGAAGCCCTCGTTTACATCGTAAACGCCGCCGTAGGGCGCTTTGATAAGGCTCGCGTAATATCTGAAGGTGTGAATCGCGTCGTCAACGTCGCACTCCGCCTCTCTTAACGGCTTGCCGTGATCCATACTGTCTATTCTCGCGAATTCATCGCGCTCCGCGTCAATCGCGTCGGCGATTTTCAGAATATAATCTCCGCGCGTTTGAGAATCCATATCGCGCCATTCGCGCGTTGTATAAAAGGATTCCTTTGCCGCCGCTATTGCTTTGCGTGCGTCCTCGACGGTTCCCAAGGTAATCTCGGCAAGCACCTCGCCGTTCGCGGGATTTACCGCGCTTGTGGTTTTGCCGGAGCTGCCCTCGACCCATTCGCCGTTTATGTACATTTTTTTCGGTTCCATAGTCATATCCTCCTTTATATCAAATTAATATCAAACTCCCATTGCCTTTTTTGTGTCAGCAAGAGCCTCGTCCATACGTGAAATTACGTCCGCTATATCCTGCTCGGAGATGACGGCGGTAGGCTCAAATCTTATCGTTTTGGCGTTTACAAGTGTACCGGCGGTCATAACGCGTCTTGCGAAAAGTCCCTTTGCCGTTTCGTAGCCCAAATCGCAGGTGTGGAACTCAACCGCAAGCATAAGTCCCGTTCCGCGTACCTCCTGAATAATCTCGGGATATTTCGCCGCCATCTTTTCAAGTCCCGCTTTAAGGATTTCGCCCTTTCTCTTACATACGCCCGGAATGTCGTTTTCAAGCATATACTTGATTGTCGCAAGCGCCGCCGAACAGCATACCGGATTTCCGCCGAACGTGGGCGAGCCTAAAAGCCACGGATTGTCGATAAGGTCCTGCGTCCACATCTTGGGGTCGCATATGATGCCCGTAATCGGCATTATGCCGCCGCCGAACGCCTTGCCGAACGTCATAATATCCGGCGTGACGCCCTCCGCCTCGCATCTCCACATTGTGCCGGTTCTGCCCATACCGGTTTGAATTTCGTCGAATATAAGAGCTACGCCGGTTTCGTCGCAGATTTCTCTTACCTCCTTCAAATATCCCTCCGGCGGAACAATAACTCCCGCCTCGCCCTGAATCGGCTCAAGGATAACAGCCGCGACCTTTTCGCCTACCGCCTGTAAATTCACGATAGCCTTTCTCACGTCCTCCGCGACGCCGTACTGTACGTGCTGAACCTGTTGAACCATCGGAGCGTAAGGCGTTCTGTATGTGCCCTTGCCGCCCATTGAAATAGCGCCCATCGATTTTCCGTGGAACGCGCCGACAGTCGATATGTACCAGCGTCCGCCGGTTGCGATACGCGCCAGCTTTAGCGCCATTTCAACCGCCTCCGCGCCGCCGTTGGTGAAGAAGCAGTATTGCAGATTGCCCGGAGTTATATCCGCGACAGCCTTTGCAAGATAGCCTCTCAGCGGGTCCAAAAGCTCCTGAGAATGGAGTGCCTGGTGGTCAAGCTGCGCCTTTACCGTTTCGAGGATTTCCGGATTTCTGTGTCCGCAGGTGTAGATGCCGAATCCGCCGAGGCAGTCGATAAACTTTTCGCTTTCGCCGTTTAAGCCGTAGCAATAAGCACCCTCGTCCGTCCATTCCACAACCGCGCCGTTCTCGGAGTCGGAGGAAACCGACTTTCTGTACTTGAGCCAACCCGGGCTTACATAGTTGTTGAAATGGTCGAGAGTGTCCTCGACAATCATCTTTTTATCCTCCGCGGAAATGTCCTTGCGGTCCGTTTTAATCAGAGTTATAATTTTGTTTACGTCCTTTAATACCTTTTCCTTATCAGTCATTTTTCTTGCTTCCTTTCATTTTTGAGATAAAAAAGGCGTACTCGTGACAATGCCGCGAATACGCCTTTGTATTTCATCTCTGTTTATAGCTGTATTATACCGCCTTCTATTCTTAATTTCAATTATTAAATTATAGAAATTTATACCGATTTTTGAGTATATATACTTGATTTTAAGTATATGATGTGCTATGATATAGGTAACAAGGACGGTGATAACGCGAAAAATAAGCTGCGCATATTACGCTTATTCGGGGCTTGAAGTATACCAATACGTCGGCGCTCCTCATAAACGCAATCTGCTTGCTTCTTTTCCGCGCTATGATTTGTGCCGCCGTAAGGCGGCAGGACGGAGGATTTTATGTATAAAAACGATTTTCTGATATTTAACACGGTTGTATATGAGCTGTACTCCGCCGAGACAAAGGAGGACTTAAAAAATAATTTTCTGCCGAGGCTTAAGATGCTTGTTCCGTTCAGCTACGCGAGCATTATGCCCGCGGAAATGTCGGAGGGCGGCGTGATATTCGGTGCGCCGATGTGTTATCCCGCCGGCTTTGCGGAGGCTGAGGAGGAGTATATTCGCTGCGCCGACAAGGACGACCTCCTATGGCTCGCGCTCAGCAAGGAGCCGACGCTCGTTCGTGACAGCGACCTCCGTTCCGATGAGATGCGGCTCGGCGACCCGATATATATACGCTGCTACAAAAAGTATCACATATACGACAACATTCAATACAGCATTGTATACAATGAGCGGCTGCTCGGCGTTTTAACGCTTTTCAGAACAAAGACCGACGGCGCGTTTGACGAAAGCGAGCTGTTTTACCTGCGCGCATTGGGGCAGCACCTTAACAAGGTTATGAACCGGCTGTATAATTCGGACGGAGCTGTCCGCGCGGACGTATCCGAATTTTGCGAAAAATTCGATTTAACCCCGCGTGAAACGGAAATTTTGAGCTTTGTTTTGGAATATAAAAGCAATGATGAAATTGCCGAAATGATTGACGTAAGCCGCAATACCGTCCAAAAGCATTTGCAGAATATCTTCAGAAAAACAAACACCGCGTCAAAATGGGAGCTGATGGGGGTAATGCGGAATTGTTGATGTGGTAATTTTTGCTTAATGTACAATGTATAATGTACAATTTACAATGTACAATGAAGGTGAGGATTTTAAGGCAAAGCCTTAAAATCCCTATATAAATGCTTTTCAAGGCTCTGCCTTGAAAAGCCTCAATAATTGTACATTTTACATTATACATTGTACATTAAACAAAAATTTATCACACCAACCGGGGCATTGCCCTTTATATATAAATAAAATCATCAAAAAAGGAGAGGACTATTATGATGAAAATAAAAACAAAAACGAAAGGACGAATTTTAAGCCTGCTCACTGCGCTTGCAATGACGGCGGCACTGTTTCCGACGATACCGGTGCTCGCGGACGGCACGGAATACGGCGCGTTTACGGTTACAACCGACGTTACGGACGGGTGCAGCTATTCAAGTCCAACGCTCACCATATCCAAAGGCGGTACATACACCATATCGCAAACGAGCGGCACCGACACAGCGACCTCCGACACAATAGCGATTACGGCAACGGACGGGGACGTTACAATCAACCTCGCGGGCGTGAATATCGAAAGCGGCAGCACATCGCCGTTTTTGATTGACTCAAACTCAACCGCTAACGTCACGGTAGTGTTGAGCAACACGAACACGCTCACAGCAACAGGCGGTAATTATGCGGGATTGCAGAAAGGCACAGGCTCGGATTACTCGCTCACAATCACAAGCGCCGAGGGTGACGGCGAAACCTCCGGCAGCCTCACCGTAACCGGCAATCAGTACGGCGCGGGAATCGGCGGCGGCAGCTACGGTTCTGGCAGCAATATCACGATAAACGGCGGCACGGTAACGGCAACCGCCGGCAACGGCGCAGGCATAGGCGGAGGTCGCGGCGGTGCCGGCAGCAATATCACGATAAACGGCGGCACGGTAACGGCAACCGCCAGTGCCGGCGCAGGCATAGGCGGAGGACGCAGCAGTGCGGGCACAGTTACAATAAAAGCCGGATATATTACCGCATATTCCACATCCGGCAGTGCTATAGGAACGGGTTACTCCGGCGACAGTTCATCCGTCACCATCACCGGCGGCTATTTTGCCGACAGCTACACGACGGGACAGCAGACGGTTTACGGCATAACACCCGCGAGCGGGTACGCGGTGTTCGCCAATACGGACGGCTCGACAAAATCGGCATACCCGTGTTATGTCGGGGAGTACACAAGCGAATTTTGGGTTAGCACGGAAAACAGCGACGGCTATACATATGCGGATAATCTTCTGAATATTACCGAGAGCGGCGAGTATACGGTTTCAATGGTGACCTCCGGCGCGACAGCGACCTCCGATACGATAAAGGTTACGGCAACGGACGGTGACGTTACGGTTACGCTTAGCGGCGTGAGTGTGGCAAACAGTTCAACGTCTCCGCTTGAGATTGACTGCGGCGAAACCGAAAATACCGTCACGGTAAAGCTCGACGGCGAAAATACGCTGACAAGCACCGCCTCAAACTATGCGGGATTGCAGAAAACCTCGACCGCGAACACGCTTATAATAACAACCGCGAATGACACCACAGCCGACAAGCTGACTGCGACCGGCGGAAGCAACGGCGCGGGAATCGGCGGCGGCTACAGCGGTGCCGGCAGCAATATCACAATAACAAACAGCACTGTTACAGCGACCAGCACCCAGCAAA
>JAJQAT010000011.1 GCA_021203665.1 Bacillota bacterium | reverse complement strand
TTATAAGGGACAGATAAAATGTAGATATAGGGTACCTTATGAAATAAACGTATGAAAGGAATGATTTATATGAAAAATAAAAAGGCTGTAACGGCAATAGGGTTGGCGGTCGGAATAACGATGCTTGCGAGCGCGGCGTTTGCGGGCTACAGCACAATGAGCGGCTACGAGGCCGGCAAAACGGCGTGCAAGGCTTTGGCGGAAAACGAGAATTACACCTCCGAACTTGTTTTCTCAATGTCCGTGGACGGCGAGGAAATTATGAATGAATCGGTAATCGAGCTTTACGACAGGGACGGCGAGGCTTCATTGAACCGAACGGAAACAAGCTATGATTATTTCAGCGGAGAAACCTATTTTCAGAAGTATGTTCAGGATAATATGTCAATACATGTATACAACAATGCGTACAACAATGCGTACACACTTATATATTCTGCAAATAATTACGGCTGCGGGGCATTTGACCTGCTTAACGGTGCCGACGCGGAGGATAAAAAAACCTACGACAAGGTAATCCGTTTCGCGGAGCTTGCGTGCGATACCTTTATGGGGGATTTAAAGAATAATTTTGTATATGTTTCGGGTGACGACGATTCGGCGACATACGAAATAAATCTTGACGCGGTGCAGATACCGGAGCTTGTAAACGCCGGACTTTCGGCTATGTTCTCCTCAATGAGCGAGTATGATGATCTTCCGTATATGGTGCTTGGCACCGACCCCGTTGTAAAGAGCGCGTCATTGGTATTCACGGTGGATAACGAGGGCAGAGTTAAGGATGCCGCGGGCAATATAACAATGAGCGGCGAGGGTCACGAGGCGGCTGTGGATGTATCGCTTAAAATGTACGATTACGGAACAACCGAGCCGCAAAGAGTTGACACCTCGACATTGCCGAATGTCAATGTAATAAGCGGCGATGGTATACCGACATCAACCGGTGACGAGGCAATCGGCGGAAATGACGAGGCTACATCAATAGTCATAACCGAATAAGAGGTAACGTGAAAAATAAGCGGCGCGGTAAGTTGCCATGCAACTTAGCCCAAAGGGCTTGACTGCAAAGCAGTCAACACTCACCATTATTCGGAACTTGAAGTATACTCTTCAGCACCTTTTGCCCGTAGGCAAAAGGTCAGCCTTACGGCTGCCCGCATTTCTTTGCGGTGCGAATACGTCGGCGTTCCTCATAATGGTCCATTGATTTGCGAAGCAAATCAAAAGGCTTGCTTCTTTTCCACGTTTAGATTTGTGCCGCCGCAAGGCGGCGGAATGGAGATTAACGTGAAATGAATGTAATCGAAACAAACAATCTGACAAAGCTTTACAAAAACAACCGCGGCATAAAAAACATATCGCTGACGGTGGAAAAGGGAGATGTACTGGGATTGCTCGGCCCCAACGGTTCGGGCAAAACCACCGCTATGAAGGCGATATTGAATCTTGTACGCGCGGAGGGCGCCGTTAAGATTTTCGGAATGAGCCTGCATGACGATTTTGAAAAAATAATGCTCAGAACCGGCGCGCTTATCGAATCGCCCGCAATCTATAAGGATTTGACGGCGTACCAAAATGTGAAAATGCACGCGGCTATGTATCCCGATGTGACAAAGGAGCGCATAGAGCATACCTTGAGAGCCGTGCATCTTCTGCAATATAAGGACGATAAGGCGGGCAGGTTTTCTCTGGGTATGAAACAGCGTTTGGGATTGGCAATCGCGTTCGTGTCCGAACCGGAGCTTATTATTTTGGACGAACCCGTAAACGGACTTGATATTGAGGGCGTAGTTGAGGTGCGCGAGATTATAAGGCGGCTCAATGAGGAAAAGGGTGTGACGTTTCTTATTTCAAGCCATATGGCAAGCGAGATAGAAAAGACCTGCAACAAGGTTGCGGTTATGTACGAAAGCGAGCTTATTGCGTTCTCGTCAACGGAGGACGCGCTCAGGCTGCATCCGTCGCTGGAGGATTATTTTCTGGCGGTGGTAAAGGATAAAAGGGGTGACGCGGTAATATGAAAGCACTTGTTTTAAACACAAAAAATGAATTATCAAAGCTGCTCAGAAAGAAAAAATATATTGTTATAGGTATAATCGGCGCTCTTGTGTGTATACTGCGCCTGGGCGGAAATGTGATGATTGCAAAGGTGTCGGGCGGGGAGATTGTTATAAAGAGCAATCTTATTATGGAGATGCTCGGATTTGTGATTGATATACTTGTGCCGCTCATTGTGTTTATGGCGGTAACGGACTTGTTCGCAAGCGAGGTGCAGGAGGATACCTTTAAGGAGTCGCTTATGCGCCCGCTCACGCGGTTTAAGGTTATGACGTCAAAATCCCTCGCGGTATTTTTGCTGTGCTGCATGACGATATTGGCAATGTTCGTTATCTGCTTGGCGGTTCAGATAGCTTCGGGCAATTCCCTTGCATACGTGCCGCAGACACTTGCGGCGTATGTCGTGGATATGGTGCCCGTGCTTGCGTTGGTGGCGATGGCGGTGTTTATAAATATGCTTTCCAAAAGTCCGACTCTTGCGATGCTTTTGTGCATAGCGGTATACATATTCTTTAAATATCTTAATTACTATGTATCCCCCGCCGGACAGATGATTTTCACGGCGTATTCGCAGTGGCATAAAATTTGGATAGGATCCCTCCTGCCCCTCGGCGCGCTGCTTTCAAAGGTTGGTATTTTGTTCGGTTCAGTCTTGATTTTGTATACGTTATCGTATATAATATTTGACAGAAAAGATTATTAGGCAACCCTCATCCGTCGGCTGCGCCGACACCTTCCCCCAAGGGAAGGCTTAGGGACTGCGGCGAATATGGTTAGCCTTCCCCTGGGGGAAGGTGGCACGACGCATTTATGCGGAGTGACGGATGAGGGATTCCTGTCGCCCGTGGCGCAAACCTACACCCACGAAAGCCATATAATACACATAACTATGAAAATAAAAAACAAATTTGCGGTTTACAACATTATGATGCTGATAACGCCTATTCTCCTGATAGGTGTTATTTCGGTGTGTTTTCTGATAATTTTCATATTAAAATTTCCGGTGGAGGAGCTGAACATTCCGCGCGCCGCGCTGATTGACCCGGAGGTCTTTTCCGAGGCTGTCGGAGAATTTTTCAAGGGCAATCCCGCAGCGCTGTGGTATATGCTTTTATGGGCGGCGATATGCGCGCTTATTCTTGTTTTGTCAACAACCGTTATGACGCGCCTTATGTCAAAAAGCATTGAAAATCCGATAAACGAGCTTGACCGTGCGGCGGATTATATACGCGAGGGAAATTTGAATTTTGAGGTTATGGGCAGTAATTACGATGAGATTGATAAGCTGTGCAATAATTTTGACACTATGCGCAGGGAGCTTAAAAAGCGCAGGAAAACGAGCAGTGCATGAAGAAGGAACGCAGTATGCTGCTTGCGAATATATCCCATGACCTGAAAACGCCGATAACGTCCATAAAGGGCTATGTCGAGGGAATACGTGACGGAGTTGCCGACACGCCTGAAAAAATGAATCGTTATCTCGACACGATACACGCAAAGGCGGAGGTCATAGACGATATGGTGAATAATCTGTCCACGTTCTCCAAGCTGGAGCTTTCAAGGCTGACGTTCAATTTTGAAACGGCGGATATAAACGCTTTTGTGAATGAATTTTTGGAGGACTACAGGCTTGATTTTGAAAAGAACAATATTAAGCTGATAAATAATATTTCAGCCGATGCTGCGTATGTTAAGCTTGACCGCGAGAAAATGAGCCGTGTCTTTGCAAATCTCGCGGATAACGCGGTTAAATATAAAAGAGAGGATAACCCGTCACTGGAGATAACGACGTTCACGCGCGACGGCGGCGTGTATGTGTATATCAGCGATAACGGGATAGGCATAGAGGAAAAGGAACTGCAAAATGTGTTCGACGGATTTTACCGCGTGGACGGTTCTCGGAGCATAAAGGGCAGTGGTCTGGGACTGGGTATAGCGAAGCAGATTGTGGAAAAGCACGGCGGCAAAATATGGCTCAAAAGTGATGGATTGGGTAAGGGCACCACGGCGGTGGTCTACCTGCCTGCGGCTTGTTAATTTTCCGCATCCCGCACGCTTCACGCTCGGGGCGGTACCGAAGTACAGCACCGCTCGCTAAAGCGCACAGCCTGCGAAAAATTTCCTGCGCCGTCGGCTTGTTAATTTTATGAATCCGCGCGCTTCACGCTCGGGGCGGTACCGAAGTACAGCACCGCTCGCTAAAGCGCACAGCCTGCGAAAAATTTCCTGCGCCTTTACGGCTTGTTAATTTTCCGCATCCCGTACGCTTCACGCTCGGGGCGGCAGTAAGGCTCCCTTGTTAAAGGGAGGCGATTGAAATGCGCTGCATTTCGTATGCCCGTAAGCGACTGAGGGATTCGGGCGACCGCAAGGGTCGCCCCTACGAAACGGGTCGCCCGTGGCGCCGACCTCTACGGATAGAGATTCACTTGTGGCTCAGCGGCAACGGAGGGTTCTAAGGGAACAAAGAGTTCCCTTAGTCGATTTAAGGGGTTCCAAAGGGGGAAATCGAAATCCCCCTTTGAGTTTTTGGTTCTTTTTGCTGCAAAAAGAACATAATAGAAAGATGAAAAAAGAAAGCCGAAATGGAAAAAGAGAAAAAGATTATTAGGCACCCCTCATCCGTCGGCTGCGCCGACACCTTCCCCTTAGGGGAAGGCTTAGGGACTTGGGCGGCGTGCGGACGCGCGCACCCTAAAAGGAGAAAAAATGAAAAAAGTATTAATAATAGAGGACGACAGCGCGATAGCGGAGCTTGAGCGCGACTATCTTGAAATAAACGGCTTTGAGTGCGGCATAGCCTCGCGCGGAACGGCGGGACTTGAAAAGGCGCTCACGGAGGAATTTGACCTTATAATAATAGATATAATGCTGCCGGGGATGGACGGCTTTGAAATTATTTCCGAGCTGCGCAAAAGGAAACAAACGCCGGTAATATTCCTATCGGCAAAAAACAGCGATATAGACAAGATACGCGGGCTGGGACTCGGCGCGGACGATTACATGACAAAGCCGTTTTCGCCGAGTGAGCTTGTGGCAAGGGTTAAGGCGCATATTTCCCGCCACGACGCGCTGACAAAAGGCAGCGGCAGGGTAATCACTGTCCGTTCGCTTACCATAGACAAGGACGCTCACAAGGTCGCTGTCGGCGATAAGGAAATTTCGCTTACCGCAAAGGAATACGATTTGCTCCTATTCCTCGCGGAAAATCCCAACCGCACCTTTTCAAAGGACGTTCTGTTTGACAGGATATGGGGTATGGACGCGATAGGCGATGTGTCAACGGTAACGGTGCATATTCAGCGCGTCCGCGACAAGATAAATACCGAAAGTGAAAAATACATAGAAACAATATGGGGTGTGGGATACCGCTTTAATATTTGAGGAGGAATACGTTTTGGAACAGAAAAGTGTGCTTATAGGTATGTCGGGTGGAGTTGACAGCTCTGTTGCGGCGGCACTTTTAAAGGATATGGGCTACCGCGTGATAGGCGCGACAATGCGCCTTTGGACATATTCGGACAGCTGCGGCGCAAAGCACGAGGGCTGCTGTGCGGAAAGTGCGGTCGAGGACGCAAGGCGCGTATGCGACAAGCTCGGAATAGATTTTTATGTGATGAATTTCAAGGATATGTTCCGCGACAAGGTGGTGGATTATTTTGTGGACGAATATATTCACGGAAGAACGCCGAATCCCTGCATCGCCTGCAACAAATATCTTAAATTTGACGCGCTTTTGAAAAAGGCAACGGCGATGGGAATCGATTATATCGCGACCGGACATTACGCTAAGATTGAAAGGGACGGGAGCGGCAAGTATATTTTGCGCACAAGCGCGGCGGCAAAGAAAGACCAAAGCTATGTGCTGTATAATTTCACGCAGGAGCAGCTTGCGCACACGCTTATGCCGCTCGGTGATTATAATAAGGATTGGGTAAGAAAAAAAGCGGAGGAGCTTGGACTTGCCGTTGCGAACAAGCCGGACAGTCAGGAAATATGCTTTGTTGAAGATGATGATTACGCAAGGTTTATTACGGATTATTCGGGATATGAGCCAAAGGAGGGCGATATTCTGGACGCGGACGGAAACGTAATAGGAAAGCACCGCGGACTTATATATTACACGATAGGTCAGCGAAAGGGAATAGGCGCTTACGGCAGACCGATGTTTGTTATGAAAATAGACGCGGATAATAATACAATTACCTTGGGCGAAAAGGGAATGGAATTTTCAAACGAGCTTACCGCGTGTGACGTAAACTTCATTTCGGGCGAGGCTCCGAATACGGATATGAAAATAACGGCAAAGGTGCGCTATCAGGCGCCGCCCGCGGCGGCAAGGCTTTGTCCGCTTGAGGACGGACGCGTAAGGCTGATTTTTGACGAACCGCAAAGAGCCGTAACTCCCGGACAGGCTGTTGTGTTCTACGACGGCGATATAGTCCTCGGCGGCGGAACGGTGGAATAAAATGCATTAAAAAAACCGCGGTATCCGCGGTTTTTTCAGTGGAGCTACTGGTCAGAATCGAACTGACAACCTGCTCATTACGAATGAGCTGCTCTGCCATTGAGCCACAGTAGCGAATCAGAGAGAGAAGACTCTCTCTGTAATTTTTTAGTTAAATAGGCTTTTCGCGATAGCGCTTACAGCCTTTCCGTCCGCCCTGCCCTTAACGGCGGGCATAACGTATTCCATAACCTTGCCCATATCCTTCATGGATGTTGCGCCGACTGCCTTGACAGCCTCCTCAACTATGGGTTTAAGCTCGTCCTCGGTGAGCTGTTTGGGAAGGTATTCCATCAAAACTTCCATTTCCTGGTTCAACTGAGAGATTAAATCATCCCTGCCACTCTTTTCGTATTCGGGAAGAGAGTCTCTGCGCTGCTTAAGCTGCTTTGCAATCAACTCCAAAATATCCTCGTCATCAAGAGTTACCTTTTTGTCCTTCTCAACCTGGAGTATAGCCGTTCTCACAAGCTGTACCGTGTTTTTGCGGACAGTGTCTTTGTTTTTCATTGACGACTTTAAATCCTCTGCCAATCTTTCCTTTAAAGACATCAACGTCATCTCCTTATGCTGTATAAATCAGAACTTGCTCTTTCTTGCTGCTTCAGACTTCTTTTTGCGCTTAACGCTTGGCTTTTCGTAATGCTCGCGCTTTCTGATTTCAGACATGACGCCTGACTTTGCGCACTGACGCTTAAATCTGCGAAGCGCGCTATCCAATGATTCATTATCCTTTACTCTTACTTCAGACATGTTGTTTCCCCTCCCTCCGGCAAGTCAATTCTAAAAAACGGACTTGATGGAATCAGTTGCAACCCATGAAACATATCTATTATACCTTATTTTAGATAGATATGTCAAGATATTTTGTTAATTTTTATTATTTTTAATCAAGAAAATATGAAAATCGGCTGTTTT
>JAJQAT010000225.1 GCA_021203665.1 Bacillota bacterium | reverse complement strand
GTATAAAATCAAGGCTTTCGAACTATAGAACTTTGGAAATAATATAGTTTCACCTTAAAACCAAAAATCAGAGTTCCATTGTTCTACTTGCAATGCCATTTAAGGATTACTGTATGAACCAATGGAACCTATTATAGGCTTATGGCATAAGACAGTAGCATACCGGATTTATGACAGACTGTAAAATAAGATACAGAAACGGCATATTGCAAAAAACGCAATATGCCGCTTCGCTGCTACAGCAGCTCGCCGTATCGACGCACATACGCCTTTTTCAGCACTGTCGCAAGCAGCATATAAAGCATAATACACGGTATAAGATACGCAAAGTAGCTTACCGGCAGAGCCGCAAATCCGAGCAGGGTGCCGACGGGCGTAAACGGTATCGCGGTCACAACGGCGATTCCCGTCATCGTGAGAATCGTCACGGGAGCCGAGGCGCGGCTTTGGATAAACGGCAGCTTCGGCGTGCGAATCATATGAATGACAAGCGTCTGGCTCCACATGGACTCGACGAACCATCCCGCTTGGAACATCGCGATATATTGAAGCTGCATATTGATAAGCTCCGCGCCGCCGTAATGCGCGGCGAGGTCATTGTAAAGCACGCCGTGCGATACGAACATCGGGCAGAATACGAAATACATAAAAATGTAGGTCGTAAAGTCAAACACCGAGCTTGTCGGGCCTATCCAAAGCATAAAGCTGCCCACGCCCGACGCGTCCCATTTGCGCGGCACGGCGATAAATTCCTCATCGACGTTATCCCACGGAACAGCCGTGCAGCAGAGGTCATAGATAAGATTGAGAAAAATCAGCTGTACGCTCATCATCGGCAAAAACGGCAGAAGAGCCGCCGCGGCAAGCACCGAAAACATATTTCCGAAATTGGAGGACGCGGTCATTTTTATGTACTTAATCATATTGGCATACGTTTTGCGCCCCTCTATAATTCCCCGTTCGAGTACGGTCAAATCCTTTTCCAAAAGGATAATATCCGCCGATTCCTTTGCGACATCGACAGCCGTATCCACGGAAATTCCTATATCCGCCGCCTTCATTGCCGCCGCGTCGTTGATACCGTCGCCCATAAATCCCACGGTGTGACCGCTCTCGCGCAGGACAGATACAATCCGTGCCTTTTGGTCGGGCGTGAGCTTTGCGAAAACGTCCGTCGTTTCGGCGGCTTTTGCAAGCTCTGCGTCGGACATATATTCCAAATCCGAACCCAAAAGCATATTGCGCACCTTTAGTCCCACCTGTGCGCAGACGGTACGGGTTACCTTTTCGTTGTCGCCTGTAAGGATTTTCGTGTGAACGCCGTGTGCGGCAAGTGCTCGAAGCGCGTCTGCCGTCGATTCCTTTGGCGGGTCGAGAAATGCGAGATACCCGATAAGCACCATATCCGATTCGTCCTTTATACCGAAATTATCGGCAGTCGGCGGGTTTGTCTTATGTGCAATCGCAAGCACGCGAAATCCCTTTTCGTTCAGCTCCTCCGCCGTTTCGATAATTCTTGTGCGCACATCGGCACCGAGCGGAGTTGCCGAGCCGTCAATCTCGGCGAACGCGCATACCGAGAGCATTTCCTCAACGGCACCTTTTGTAATCATCTGCGTCTTGCCCGATTTATCGCACACCACAGTCGTAAGCCGGCGACGTGTGAAGTCGAACGGTATCTCGTCAATCTTCGTATAATTCTCCGACGAATCCGTGAGCTGCGGATTTTCGTGTTCCTCCTCCTCGGTTTTTTCGATTATCGCCAAATCCATCAGGTTCTTATATCCCGTCTGGAAAAAGCTGTTTAAATACGCATGGCGCAAAACGCGGCTGTCCTCCTCGCCGTTGACGTTTAAGTGATATTCAAGCACCACCTTATCTTGCGTGAGCGTTCCTGTTTTGTCGGTACAGAGTATATCAATCGCGCCGAAATTCTGGATGGAATTTAGATTTTTTACAATCGTCTGCTTTTTGCTCATCGAAACCGCACCCTTGGCAAGGCACGTTGTGACTATCATTGGGAGCATTTCGGGTGTAAGTCCGACGGCAACCGATATGGCGAATAAAAACGCCGAAAGCCAATTGCCCTTGGTCAAGCCGTTTACGACAAATACAAGCGGCACCATGACCATCATAAATCGAATAAGCACCCACGATACAGCGTTCACGCCTTTGGTAAATGACGTTTCCGCCGCCTCACCTGCTACAGCCGAAGCAAGTGAGCCGAAAAGCGTATTGTCACCGACCGCAACCGCCGCGGCTGTCGCGCTCCCCGAAATTACATTACTGCCCATAAAGGCGATGTTTGTATAGTCGGTCACGGAATCGGATTTATCGGCAATAATCGGCGTTTTTTCGATAGGCTCGCTCTCACCCGTAAGACTTGCCTGGCTCACAAATAAATCCTTTGCCTCCAAAATCCGCACGTCTGCCGGAATCATATCGCCCGCCGAAAGATGTACGATGTCGCCGACCACCACCTCATCAAGCGGGATTTCATCCTTTGGCGCGTGTTCTCGGGTAACGGTACAGGTAGTGGTAATCATATCCAAAAGCTTCTCCGCCGCGCTGCCGCTTCTTGATTCCTGCACAAAACGCAAAACGCCCGAAATCGCGACCATTGTAAGGATGATAACGACTGTCAGGCAATCAAAATCCTCCGGCTCACAGCCGAACAGGCTCAATGTTGGGAATATCATATCCGTAACGGCGGACACAATCGCCAAGCAAAACAAAATCGCGGTAAACGGATTGATAAACGCTCCCGCAAGACGCTCGGCAAGAGTTTTTCTCTTTTCCTTGGTGACGCGGTTGGTGCCGTTTACCGAGCGGCTTGCCTCAACCGCCTCCTCGCTCAAGCCCGTTAATTTAGAGTGCAGGCGTTCAAGCACCGCGCCTGTCGGATTTGTCGCCGCGAATGTGATGCGGCTGTTTTGTGCATCACGGATAACGGTTTTTTCAACCGTCCTTTGCAGATTTACACGCTTTTTCTTATTGTTCATTTCACAATACCTCCCATCCGGCACTTATTACCTCGGGCAGACTTAATATCTGACCGACTATAGCTTCAAGCGCACGATTTTTTGATTTACCTATTGAATTGTACTCGGCAATAATTTCCGCCTTGCCGCCGACCACCTCGCCGCTTTCGAGGTTAGTCAAATACAGCGTTTTGCAGGAATTGCTGTTGATAAGAAGCATACGAATATCATGCTCCGCGCTCTCCTGACAGGTGACGGAAATTCGATATACCTTATCGCTCTCCTCCTCAGCGGCGATAGGGCGTATTTTCCGCGCCAGCGGACGCAAAGCTATATTGGATAAAATCAATATCCCCGCGGCTGTTCCTGCCGCGAAAAGCTTGCCCGAGCTTGCAAGAACACCGATTGCCGCCGTACACCAAAGCGTTGCCGCCGTGTTCATTCCGCGCACGGACGCGCTTTCTTTGAATATCACACCGCTGCAAAGAAAGCCCACGCCTTGAATAATCGCCGCCGCCACGCGAAATGTCTGCTCAGAATCAAACAGAAGCGGAAACAGCGTAAAAAAGCACGCGCCCATGGAAATGAGTACGTTTATGCGTATTCCCGCCGTATGCCCCGTCAGCTGCCGCTCAAGTCCCACGGCAAAGCCGAGGATAAGCGAAAGAATAATTCGCAGTGCAAAATCCAAGTAAGTCATTCAATCGCCTCCTTACGATTTCATTATACAAAAAACGCAAGCAAATTCACATGGTTAAACCCTTGCGATTTCCTTGCGTTTCGGTAAGAATAGAGGCAACCTCTAAATTTTATCGTTGAATTTATATCCTATACCCCAAATTGTCTGTATGTAAACGGGCGCGTCGGGGTGCGGTTCGATTTTTTTGCGAAGCTTTCTGATAAAAGCCATAATATTGCTGTCGTCCATCAGGTATTCGGCATCCCATACCGCGCGGTATATCTGTTCCTTTGTAAATATTTCGCCGCGGTTTTTGGCAAGAAAGAGCAGTATGTCAAATTCCTTGGGCGTTAAAATTATATCCTCGCCCGAGCGCGTCACACGGCGAGAAAACGGGTATATATGAAGCTCTCCGCAAATGATCTCCGTCCCGCTTGCCGCAATACCGCCGTCTGTCCGCTCAATCATCAGCGTTTGTATTTGCCCGTCCGACAGATTTTTTAAAGCGTCTGCAAGCTCCGCCGTATATGCCAAATCCGAAGGAGCGGACTTTAATTTTTCAATAAGCCGCGAAAGCGCGGCGGAGTCCAAACCGATAAATCCGATATTTTTCCTCATAAGCCGCACCTCCTATAATAATTCCTTATGCTTTTTAAAATATATGCTCTTTGCGGCGCTCACGGCGAGCAAATAGCAAAGCACGACTATCACCAAAAAGACGTAATATAACACAGGCATTGCCGTAAGCCCCAAAAGCTCGCCCACGGGTGTGACCGTAAACAGCGTAAACAACAGTATTCCCGCTATGGTCACCCAAAATACGGGGCGCGACGGTCGGCTTTCGATAAACGGAATTTTCGATGTTCGCAGCAAATGCAAAATCATTACTTGTGTCCACATCGATTCGAGAAACCAGCCGGTATGAAACAGCGTGATAAATTCAAGCTGTCCGCCCGTATCAAGTGTCGAAAACGCGCCGCCGGCAACCGCGGGACACAGGATAAAGAACAAAAACGCGAACGTCAGAATATCAAAGCACGAGCTTATCGGTCCGAAGCGAAGCATAAACCGTCCGAGATTTTTTCCGTTCCATTGTATGGGCTTTTCGAGCTGCTCCGCGTCCACATTATCCCACGGCAAAATAAGGCACAGAATATCATAGAGTAAATTCAGCAAAAGCAGCTGCAATGATGTCATCGGCAAAAACGGCAAGAAAATGCTTGCCGCGACTACCGCGCAGATGTTGCCGAAATTGGACGAAGCGGTGATTTTGATATACTTGGTCATATTCGCGAACGCGCGCCGTCCCTCGGTTATGCCGCGCTCCAATACGTTCAAGTCCTTTTTGAGGAGAATTATATCCGCGCCCTCCTTTACCGTCTCGGCGGCGGTGTCTACGGAAATTCCCACATTCGCTTTAAGCTCCGCCGGCAGGTCGTTCATCCCGTCGCCCATAAATCCGACGCAGTGACCGTTTTTCTGCAAAATCTCCACAATCTCCGACTTTTGCCGCGGGGTCAGCTCCGCGAAAACCTTAGTATTTTCAACGCGTATCGGCAAATCATTTTCGCTTATTTTCAAAAGCTCGCCGCCCGTTAAAACCGCGCTTGTGTCCACTCCCAGTCGCGAGCATACGGAAATCGTTGTCTTTATATCGTCTCCCGTTAAAATCCGCACGTCAACCTTGAGCCTTTTAAGCCGCTCTATCGCCTCCGCCGCGCTCGATTTCGGCGGGTCGAAAAACGCAAGATACCCCAAAAGCGTAAAATCCGCCGCATTCCGCTCGATTGTATCAGCCGCCGTTTCCTTGTACGCAACAGCGATAACCTTCATGCCGTCCTCAGTCAGCTCGTCCACCACCGCACGGACGCTTTGATACATATCGCCGCCGACCGTAACAGTCTTGCCGCGAAACTCAACGTATCGGCACCGCGACACAACATTTTCGACGCTGCCCTTGATTATATGTAAATTCCCGCTCTCGCCGCCGAGCAATATTCCCGCGTATTTATGCTCGTAATCGAACGGCTGCTCATCCAAAAGCATGCTTTTATCCAAAAGCTCCTCAAAGTGATTTTGAAGCGCGGGCATATCGCGGCATTTTAATATTGCCTCGTCAAGCGGATTTGCCACGCCGCTGTGATAGCTGCTGTTTAAAACCGCGCAGTCAAGCACCCGTTGACTTTCGTTCCCCAAAACATCCATGTAATATTCAAGCGTTACCGTGTCATCGGTAAGCGTTCCCGTTTTATCCGTGCAAAGCACATCCGTTTCACCTAAGACTTGCATGGCGTTAATGTTTTTGACTACCGTTTGCTCGCGGCTCATTTGAAAGCTGCCTTTCGCAAGACAGGCGTTTATCACCATCGGCAGCATTTCGGGCGTCAAGCCGACCGCGACGGAAAGCGCGAATAAAAACGCCTCAAGCCAGCTGCCCTTTGTAATTCCTCCGGCAATAAAAACAATCGGCGTTAGAATTGCCATAAATTTAATCAAAACATGGGCGATAGAGCTTGAGCCTCGGTCAAATTCCCGCCGCTCGGCGCGGTCAATCGATAATCCGCCGTAAACGGTGTTCGCGCCGACCGTCTGCACGACACCCACACCCGCGCCGCCCGTGACGGTTGTGCCTTGAAATAGAATATTTGTGTAGTCGCTTATTTTTTCGAGATTACCCGTCACAGCCGCCGCCGTTTTTTCAAAGCTTCCGCTTTCGCCCGTTATTACGGACTGCGATACGAATAAATCCTCGGTATCTGTCAAGCGAATATCCGCTGGAACGCACTCTCCCGCCTCAACGCAAACAATATCGCCGACGACCAGCTCCTCCGCGCCGATTTTTTGCCAAACGCCGTTTCTGCAAACGGATACCGTAGTTTGTGTCATATCGGTCAAGCGGTCGGCGACCTGCTTTGCGCGAAGCTCCTCAAAAAGCCGCACAATGCCGCTTAACAAAAGCATAACAATAATAATTCCGACAGAGGTGAATCCCGACCCATAGCCGTCCGGCTGAAGTGCGTTTGTGACGAGCAAAATAATCGCCAGCACAAATAAAATTATCGAAAACGGATTGATAAAGGCTCTCGCGACGCATTTGCCGACGGTAATTCCGCGCCGCTCGGAATGCGCGTTTGCGCCGTGTTTTTTGCGCGCCTGCGTCACCTGCACCGAATTAAGCCCCGCCGCCGATGCGCGCTTTTTCAGCGCGGCGGCGATTTTGTAATCGCTCATAAGCAACCTCCTTTTTGGTATGTATGGGTATATTATACCATAAATTCACATGGATGAGTATTGCTTTTTTCTTGCTTTTAATTTTGCGCGGGAAGTACTGGAGAGCATAAAAAGCGGTGTGCCGGATTTGTATTTTTCACGAATTCTATATAAAATCCCAATCTATATAGAACTGCGAAAAAAAATTATTGATTTAGCTCCTGCAGCTCAATCGGCGGCATAATTTTCTGCGTGATAGTGTTATCATTCGTTTCTGTTGTAGATTGCGCCGCCGCTTTCGCATAATACGCAAGAGTCTTATCCTTCCATTCCTCGTATTGCGCCGAGGAGCAATCCTCTCTTGCTGCTGCCCAATCCTCCAAAAACAAACACATATCGGCATTAAGCTCCGTGTGTGCCTTGCCCTCGAATTTTATCGCACACTCCCAATTATCATTTCTCGGCGGACGCTTTACGTCAATATCAAATTCCAGTCCTGCCACCTTTTCAAGCTCGAACAGCGTCGCCGCGACATCGGCGAACGTGGTTATCTGCGGTTTTGATGCTTCAATTTTGTAGCCGAGCAAATATGTGGAGGTTGTGTCCAACGCATTTGCCAATGCGT
>JAJQAT010000076.1 GCA_021203665.1 Bacillota bacterium | reverse complement strand
AAGGAGTATATACCGCTGAAATTCAGCGAGATAGCAACGGTTTTGGACGTGCCCGACGCGGACGAGGCAGAGCTAAAGGAGATACTTAATGAGCTTTGCGTCGAGGGAAAAATTTACGTAACCAAAAAGGGAAGATATGTTTCGCTTGTAAACGAGAATACGGCTGCCGCGGGACAGCTTACGTGCAACGCAAAGGGATATTTCGGCTTTGTTATTTGCGGCGGGGACGAGGAGGACATTTTCGTCGCGGGCGATGATATGATGAACGCCTTAAACGGCGATAAGGTTTTGGTCCGTATCGATAAAAACGGCGGAAACGACATAAACAGGCATCACCGTCAGGGACATATAATAAAGGTGCTGGAGCGTCACAATAAGGTAATTGTCGGAATTATATATAAGGAAAAGGACGGCTATTATTATCTTCGCCCCGACAACAGACAGATATACACCAAAATAAGCATAGCTCCCGATAAAATCATGACGGCGCAGATAGGCGACAGAGTCGCGGCGTTCATCACCCGATACACCGAAAACAACAAGGTTTTCGGCGAGGTTATAAGCGTTTTGGGCAGCGAGGATAACCTCAAAAGCTGCGTTGAGGGTATTATTATAGAAAACGGAATAAAACAGGAATTTGACAAGGAAACCGTTGCAGAATCGGAAAAAATTCCGAATAAAATAAACGAGGAACAGACGCGGGGCAGAGAAGACCTCCGCGATATGCTTATTTTCACGATAGACGGCGACGACGCGCGCGATTTTGACGACGCGGTATCTCTGACGCTTACCGAAAACGGAAATTATTATCTCGGCGTTCATATCGCGGACGTGTCGGAATATGTGACGGACGGCTCGGCGCTTGAAAACGAGGCGTATGAAAGAGGCACAAGCGTATATCTTGCCGACAGAGTGATACCCATGCTGCCGGAAAGGCTGTCCAACGGAATATGCAGTCTAAATCCCAAGGAGGACAGATTAACGCTGTCTGTGTTTATGGAAATAACCGGCGACGGCAATGTGGTAAACCACCGGCTTTGCAAATCCGTTATTTGCTCAAAGGAGCGGATGACATATAATAACGTAAATGCAATACTTGAGGATAACGATGCTAAGCTGAGCGAAAAATACAACTATATGCTGCCGACGCTCAAGCTTATGGAGGGCTTGGCTCAAATTTTAAGAAGCAAGCGCGAAAAAAGGGGAGCCATTCAATTTGATTTTCCCGAAAGCAAAATAACGGTTGACGAAAACGGCGAGCCGACGGATATATCGCGCGAGGAGCGCGGCGTTTCCAACAGGATGATAGAGGAATTTATGATTGCCGCGAATGAAACCGTGGCGGAATATGCCTTTTGGTCGGAAATACCGTTTATTTACCGCAATCACGAGGCACCGTCGCTTGAAAAAATAATCGCGTTTAACGAGTTTATTACCTCGTTCGGATTGTCGCTGAGGGGAAAAATAGACAGAGATAACCCGATTCACCCGAAAACCCTACAGGGAATACTTGACGCCGTTAAGGACACGCCCGAGGAGAGAATTATATCCTCCACAATGCTCCAATTCCTCATGAAAGCGAAATACAGCGAGGAAAATCTTGGACATTTCGGACTTGCCGCCAAATATTACTGCCATTTCACATCGCCGATAAGGCGTTATCCCGATTTGGCGGTACACCGCCTGTTAAAGGATTTTATTGACGGACAGCTTACGGAAAACAGAATACCTTATCTCAAGGATTATGTCGCCGCGGCGGGCAGACGGTCGAGCGAATGCGAGGTCAACGCGGAGCATACCGAACGCGAGGTTGACGATTTGATGAAGACGGCGTACATGAGCGGATTTGTCGGACAGTCGTTCGAGGGAATTGTGGCGAACGTAACCAATTTCGGAATGTTTGTTGAGCTGGAAAATTCGGTCGAGGGACTTGTCAGAGTTGAGAACATGACCGATGATTACTATGAGTATGACGAAAGAGGGAATACCCTTATCGGAAGAAGAAAAAAGAAAGCATACACAACGGGAGATGCGGTAAGGGTAATAATTGCCCGCGCGGATATAGCGTTAAGACAGATAGATTTTGTTCTTGAAAAGGACGCGAACAAAAAGCTCTTAAAGACCTTTGAAGAACGGCAGGCGGAGCCGAAACGCGAAAAGGACAAGAAAAAATCAAAACCTAAGAAAAAATATAAAGGAAAGAAAAAGAGTTAAATGACAGATAAATTTGAAATTATAATAACAACGCTGTTCGGATTGGAATCCTTGGCGGCGAGAGAGGTTCGCCGTCTCGGGTACGAAACAACCTCCGTCGAGGACGGACGCGTTACGTTTACGGGCGACCGCGAGGCGGTATGCAGAGCCAACCTATGGATTAGGACAGGGGAAAGAGTGCTTATCAAAATGGCTGAATTTACAGCCGTCACCTTTGATGAGCTGTTCGAGGGCGCGAAGCGGTGCGAATGGAGCAAATGGATAGGAAAAAATGATTCGTTTCCGGTAAAGGGCTATTCGCTAAAATCCGCGCTTGCAAGCGTAAGAGACTGCCAGGCGATTATAAAAAAGGCTGTCGCGGACAGCCTTTCAACCAAGTACGGAATATCGTGGCTGCCGGAGGACGGCGCGGAATATCGAATACAATTTTCGATATTTAAGGATAAGGTCACTTTAATGATAGACACATCCGGCGAGGGCTTGAATAAAAGAGGGTACAGACAAATATCAAATATCGCGCCCTTGAAGGAAACGCTTGCCGCCGCCATGGTTGAGCTGAGCCATTGGAAATTCGAGTACCCGCTGTGCGACCCGTTTTGCGGCAGCGGAACCATACCAATAGAGGCGGCTATGATAAAGCGCAATATGGCGCCCGGATTATCGCGCGAGTTTGCCTCCGAGAGGTTTAATAACATAGGAAGCGATATTTGGAATAAAGCGAGGGACGAGGCAAAATCACTTGAAAGAAATGTTTCGCTTGAGATATACGCCTATGATATTGACGCGGACACCGCGGAAATAGCACACAATAACGCCAAAAAGGCCGGCGTGGGCGAGTATGTCGTTCCGAGAATCGGCGACGCACGTAAAATTCACCTTGATATGCCCTACGGCACCGTGATATGCAATCCGCCCTACGGCGAGAGAATAGGCGAAATAAAGGAATGCGAACAGCTCTATAGGGAAATCGGCGTCAATTTCGCGAGGCTTGACAGATGGTCATATTACATCATAACATCAAACGAAAGCTTTGAAAAGCTTTTCGGAAAAAGGGCGAATAAAAAACGCAAGCTTTATAACGGAATGATTAAATGCAATTTATATCAGTATTTCGGAGAAAGACCGCCGAAAAAGCTTTGATTTTTATAATAATACAGACCGAGACATCGGGGTCTGTATTATTTTTTGCCCAAATAAATTAAAAAATCATGTAAATACCTTGCAAATAAATTTGCGGTGTGATAGAATAATTATGCTAAACTACCTACAATTCAATATAAAGCTTTAGACTGTATAAGGGGATAGTATATCCTTTTTTCTTCGAACCCTTGTGTTTGATAAAAATGCAAATTCCACCGGTTTGGAGAATAGATATAGTCTAATTTGTAACGGGTAGTTTAGCGACTCGGAGTTTGCATTTTTCAGTGCGATACTTCGGTGTCGCACTTTTTTATTTTAAAGCGCGGCGAAATATATTTTATTTTAAGGAGGGTTTCTGATATGAAACAAAGATTACAGGGATTGATTGCGGGTATAGCAATCGGGGCAATATGCGCGGGCGGCATAGCCTACGCGAAAAGCGCGACGGAGACTATTGAGGTAACGTATGACAATATCAAGGTCTACAAGGACAATGTCCTATGCGAGCTGAAGGACGCGAACGGCAGCACAATAGAGCCGTTCATCTATAACGGTACAACCTATATGCCGGTGCGCGGCACGGCAAACCTCGCCGATATGGAGGTAACCTGGGACGGCGCGGAAAAGACAGTGTATTTGTGGGATGAGCTTGTACCGGAGGGTACATACCTGCTTGATGTATGCCCACCTTATGAAACTGACGCATATAGCGAATATACAGGTACTGACAGCTTTACCATGGGAGGAACAAAATATACAAAAGGCTTCACTTTGGGTTATTCAGGAGGACTTGGAATACCAGGTTGGGCACTTTTTAATTTGAACAGCAAATATTCAACTGTCGAATTTACAATAGGTCATGTTGATGGAAATACAATGGATGATTGCTCTGTATATTTCTATCTTGACGGTAAGCTTGTAAAAACCATAGAGGTTGACGCGGAAGCCCTGCCGCAAACCGTGTCTTTACCGGTGTCGTATGCGCTGCAATTAAAAATCGAAACGGACACAGCAGTCGAAATCGGTTTCGGCAATGTAACAATACATTAAAAAACAAGGCGTCCGATACAGCGGACGCCTTATTAATTTATTCAAACTGTGCGGTGTAGAGCTTATAGTAAAACCCGCCCTTTTTCATAAGGCTTTCGTGGGTGCCCTGTTCTATGACATCACCGTGGTTTACCACCAATATCCTGTCGGCGTGACGGATTGTGGAAAGTCTGTGCGCTATGACGAAGCAGGTCTTGTCGCTCATAAGACGGCGCATTGCCGCCTGTATTTCGCGCTCGGTTCCCGTGTCGACGTTTGAGGTTGCCTCGTCAAGTATAAGCATTTTGCAGTCGTAGAGCATCGCCCGCGCGATTGTCAAAAGCTGTTTTTGACCCTTTGATATATTTCCGCCGTCCTCGCTTATGACCGTATCGTAGCCGTTCGGGAGCCGCATAATGAACGGGTGTATATGAGCGGCTTTGGCGGCGGCTTCGACCTCTTCACGCGTCGCGTTTTCCTTGCCGTAGGCGATGTTTTCAAATATCGTGCCGCGGAACACCCAGGTATCCTGCAAAACCATAGCGTAAGCGCCCCTAAGCGTAGAGCGGGTATAATCGCGAATGTCCGTGCCGTCCACGCTGATTGAGCCGCCGTTCACATCATAGAACCGCATAAGCAAATTGATGATTGTGGTTTTGCCCGCGCCGGTGGGGCCGACAATGGCTATCAGCTTTCCCGCGTCAGCTTGCAGGCTCAAGTCGTGCAGGATGATTTTTCCGGGTTCATAGCCGAAGCTTACGTGATTTAAATCCACGTCGCCCTTAACATCACAAAGCGCTCTCGCATTCGCGCGGTCCGCCGCTTCCTCCGCCTCGTCAAGCAGACGGAAAACGCGTTCCGCCGCGGCAAGAGCCGAGAATATTTCATTTATAATGTTGGCGATTTCGTTTATCGGTCCGGAGAATTTTCGCGAATACAACACGAACGAGGATATTTGTCCCAACGTCACGCCGCCCGCCATGTAAAGCACACAGCCGAGTATCGCAATCAGCGCGAGCGACATATTATTTATCGAACCCATTGTGGGACCTACGGTGGTGCCGTAATAGTCCGCTTGATAATAGGCGTCCGCCGCGTCTTGATTTACCTTGGCAAATCTGCCGCAAACCTTGTCTTCATAGGCGTATGCCTGAATACTTTTTTGTCCCGTAAACATTTCCTCAACAAATCCGTTCATGGCTCCGTATTTTACGGAGCGGCGGCTGTAGCGCGGCTGTGTTTTCTTCCTCATATACAGGGTGTACGCGACGGACACGGGAATTGTTACAACCACCACTACCGACATGATAGGGGAGATATACAGCATCATCGCGAATGAGCCGATTACCGTGACCGCGGATGTCAGAATGGACACCATATCCGTGGCGATACAGGTGGAAATAACGTCTATGTCATAGCTCACGCGGCTTATTATATCGCCGGATTGGTTGCGGTCGAAATATCCGACGGGAATACGCATCAGCTTGTCGAACACGTCCTTTCTCATTTTCCGCGCTATAAATTTGCTTACGTACATCATTATAACATTAATCGCAATCGTTATAACCGACGCGCTTACATAGCATATGAGCATACGCTTGGCAAAGTAAAACACGTTCTCGAAATTTACCTTTCCGACGCCCGCCGCCGCTTCATTAATCGCGGAGCCGGCAAGGCTCGGACCCAAAAGCGACAGGATATTTGAAACAAGGCAAAGTATAATTATCAGTAAAAATATCCATTTATACTCCGAAAGATACTTCAAAACGCGGCGCAGGGTGCCGCTTGTGTCCTTCGGCTTTTTCATAACCGTAATATTCATGCTTTACACTTCCTCTCCCATTTGCGTATTGTGAATCTCGCTGTACTGCGGGCAATCTCTCAGAAGCTCCTCGTGGGTGCCGTGACCGATAACCCTTCCCTCATCGAGCATTATAATATCGTCCATATTCATAATCGAGCTGACGCGCTGTGCTATGACGATAACAGTGGTATTTTTGTATTTTTCGTTTATGACGCGTCTAAGCTCCGCGTCCGTCCTGTAGTCCAACGCGCTTGAAGCGTCGTCAAGAATAAGAATATCGGGATTCGCCGCAAGAGCGCGTGCTATAAGCACTCTCTGCCGCTGTCCGCCGGAAAGGTCGGCGCCGTGAATCGCCGCTACGTGGTTATATGCGTCCTCATATCTTTCTATAAACTCGCTTGCCTGCGCGTTTTCCGCCGCGGCGCGAATACCAGCCTCGTCAACTCCGCGCCCGAAATCGATGTTTTCGGCAAGCGTATCCGCAAAAACAACGTCGTTTTGAAATACCGTTCCGAATTTTCGCCGAAGCTCGTTTTTATCGTAGGCGCGAACATCCTTTCCGTCAACGAAAACGCGACCCTTTGACGCGTCGTAAAAGCGCATCAGAAGATTTATAATCGTGGTTTTTCCGCAGCCGGTGGCTCCGATTATTCCGAGAGTGCCGCCTTTTTTTATGCGAAAGCTGATATTTGAGAGCGCCGGCTCTATATCCTTGTGTACATCGCCGCCCTCGCCGTATCTAAACGATACATTGTCAAAAACGATATATCCGTCCTTGTCGGATAAGCCGTCCGCGGCGGGCATTATATCCAAGCCCTCCGGCTGATTTATAACCTCCGCTATACGCTTTGAGGAGGCGTTTGCCTTTGACATCATCATAAATAATCGGTTTAAGCTCATTACGCCCATCAGTATCATATTAAAATATGTAAGGAACGCCAGAATAACACCCGGCTGTGTAACGCCGTTGTTTACGCGAATCGCTCCGATTACCACAACAATCGTCAGGCTGATATTCAGCGCCATCGTTACAAGCGGTCCCGGAAGCGCCATTACAACGCCCGCCTTACTCTCGCGCTTCGTCATGGTTTCATTGACCGCGCCGAAACGGCGGCGCTCGTGGTTCTCCTTTGAAAGCGCCTTGACTACCCTTATTCCGGTTATGTTTTCGCGCATAATGCGGACAATATCGTCCACGCTTTGCTGTACCTTGTCATAAAGGGGAATGCCCTTTAATGATATTGCAACGGCGACCGCAAGCATAATCGGCGCGACAACGCACAAAACGGATGCAAGACCGGTATCCATAGTGAGCGTTACGCAAATGCCGCCGATAAGCATAATCGGTGCGCGGACTCCCAACGCCTGGCATGACTGTAAAAAGTTCTGCACGTTATACGAATCCGATGTCATTCTGCTTGTAAGCG
>JAJQAT010000169.1 GCA_021203665.1 Bacillota bacterium | reverse complement strand
TATATTATATCACGAAGTGAGGTGTTTGTATAGTGGTTTGTCTACAGTCTGAGCCGCCGCACCGTTAAAGGTGCGGCGGCTCATTTTTTTATATTATTCCGTTGTTGTATACTTTGCTATAATCGCGTCATATTCATCCTGCGTTATCGGTATTACCGTGCCGTGGCGGTATGTCGCGTCGAACGAAAAGTCGGACGCCGCCGTGAAGCTGCCGGTGCTTATATCATCGGTAACAAACGGCTTATATCCCTTGCTTGCCGAATAGTAATCCAAAAGCAAGCACCATTTATCCTCGCCGTTAAGCTTATATATCGTCGGACCCTCATAGCCGGTCATATCGCCGAGAGTATAGGTATCAACGTCCTCCCATGTGCCGCTGAGAGAAGCGCTCTTTTCCATAATAACCGTGGACTTACTCTCGTTCTTTGTAAAGCGGTAATATATGCCCTTATAGCTTGTAATTGTTGTGTCTATATTGCTTATTGTATCACCGTCTATGTATACCTCGGGGTCGCTGAAGGTTTCGAAATCCGATGTGTAGCTTCTGTATACGCGCTGGGTCGCATAGTCGTCATCGCTTACCTTTGATGCCCAGAATACCATGTACTGTCCCTTTTCCGCGTCATATACAGCCTCCGGCGCCCATGTACAGCCCGCCGTATCAAGCGCAACCTTTACAAGATTTGCCTTGCTCCAATTTACAAGATCTTCACTTTCCCATACAACTATGCTCTGCGAGCCGCTTGTCTGACAGGTTGACCATCTGTTTGAATCACCGCTTCTGTTATAAATGCTCAAATCCGTCGCGATTATAAAGAACTTTCCGTCCTCGCCGCGTAAGATATACGGGTCGCGCACACCCTCTTCGCCCACGCTGCTTGTCAGCACCGGTTCACCGTCATTTACGGTAGTCCATGTAGTGCCGTCCGTGGAAAGTGAGAAATAAATCTGCTCGTCATCGGCGCTGCTTTCGCTGCCCGCAAAGTGAACAAATAAATATGCCGCCATTTCCTCTTCCTCCTTTACGGTAACGGTTCTTGTTACTGATTTTACGGTTTCACTGCCGTTAAGCAATGAGCAAACTACCTTATAGGTATTGCCTGTGGTAAGCTCCGCGAAGCTGCCCGATGCGGCATCCGCTACGGTTTTAAGCGCTGTCGCGGTATTATTCTCATCATAAAGGCTCACCGAAATCGAATACGGTGTTGCAGTGCTGTCGTAATTGCTTGTAAAGTATATTGTTGTGCCGTCGGCATATGCCGCGAAGGTGTCCAAAACAGCCGTAGTGCCGAGTACCGTTACTGTGAAGGTCTTTGTAAATTCAACTCCGTTCACGGTCGTTGTTGCCGTAAGCGTTGCCGTTTTGGTATCGTCCGCGCGCGTAACAACGCCCGCCGCCGTTACAACGCTTTCGTCCGAGGTAGTCCAAGTAACTCCGTCAACCGTCGGTATTGTAATATCAGCCGTTACTGCCGTGGTATCGCCAAGCGAAATATCCGTAAGCGGATTTTCCAATGCCGTGTTAGTAATCACGAAATCATCTATATAACCCGTAGCGTATTCGCCCGTGCCCCAGTTTGCCTTACCGATATAAACTACGGACGAGCTGCCGAGCATATCGGAAATATTGACGCTCGATTCCTCGCTGCCCACCAATTCGCCGTTTACGTATATATCAGTTTTGTCGTCATCAACGGAGATTATAACGTCGTTCCAGTCGTTAATCGTATACGCTCCCGATGCGGATGCACTCCTTGAGCCGCTGTTATTATAGCGTTCAAACGTAAGAGTTCCGTCACCGCCGAGCGCGCCTATGTATTTCTCGGACTGATAGGTCTGCGACGAATCACTCGGAGCGGCATAGAACCACCACGATGTTGAGGTCGATGTCGGCTTTACACTGAATGAAATCGTGAGATTTTCCTGTCCGGTTAAAAGCGGGTTTCCGTTCGCGTCCGTAAGCTTTATTGCGGTGGTGTTGGTTCCGTCAAGCTGTAAGCAAACCCTATCGTCAACCTCGGCATAAGCCGGTGTTCCTACTCCCTCCGCCATTCCGTATGATGAGGTACTCGTTAAATCCTTATTGTCAAAGCTTAGGCTTATAAGCTCGCCGCTTTCCGGCAGCACCGGAGCCTCTGTAGGCTCCGGAGTTGCCTCCGGCTCGGTTATCTTAAAGCTCTCATTGTATGTTATAAGATCCGCGTCAAAATTGTCGTATGTAACGGTTCTCGAAGCGGAGCTGTTATAGTTGCCGGTAAGCACCATTGAGCCGAGAGTTACCGTATCGGTAAGCGTTCCGGTTACCTCCGTGTCCTCCATACCGCCGGTCGCGGATACCGTTACATTTCCCGCGCCGTCTATAGTAATTTCAACCGTCTTATTGTAGCCTACGGTATTAACATAGGGCTGATCGCTCGAATCCCAGCCGTTTGAGCCTGTCTTACTGCCCGAGCCTGCCTTGCATCTGCTCTGTGAAACGGTTGTTTCTGAAAGAACGTTCTCACCGCCTATGCGTATTTCATTAAAGTTATAGCCGCCGCCGGTAAGCTTCAAAGCGACAAGCTCATTGCCGTCCGCGTCGTTTAGTACAAATTCATTCTCCTTGCCGTTGCTTTCCCAGCCGGCGAACATGGTAAATGTTAATCTGAATTTATCCTTTGACGTAATCGTTACAGGCTCCGAAAGCGTTGCGGTCGCCGTGGATTTTACCGGTGCGAACACGTTGCCGTAACGGTCAAGTCCGGAAGCGAACACAACGTTTCCACCGTCCGATATTGAGCCGGCTGAGGCTTCGAAAATGTACTCATTGCCCTCAAAGTCATCGGTGAACTCCGATAAATCCGTAACCACCGGTTCAATCATGCTTACAGCCGTCGTAACGGGATCCATGCGGTCCCATACGAAGAGCTTAAACGACGCGTCGGTAAAGTCGCCGGAAATTGTCTTTTCAGGCTCGTCAATCGTGACGCATTTCAGCTTGTTGTCGCTGTCGTAAACCGCGAAATATTTGTGGTAATCCTCCGTCGCGTCGGCAGGCTTCAAGTCGTCGGACACCTCATACGCGTATGAAAGCTCGGTAGATGATGCCTCGAACTTTGTAACCTCCGCCGGAGCCTCAGAGGATGCTTCACCCTCAATCAGAAATTCGGCAATATTTGCCATATTTTCTGTGTTTGTGTATCTGTAATACCTGTACGGTATTTGATTATAAAGCTCGTCCGCGGTTATAGTTGTATATTCGTCCGCCGGAATAGCGGTTGTTATTTTATACAAATCCGTCCACGTAATAGCGTCGTTTGAGCCCTGCACGGTGCCGCCGACGGTTCTTGCAACATAGCTGTCACCGCTTCTTGCGGCAAGCTTTATTTCGCTTACCTTATATCTTTCGCCGTAATCATACTGTACCCAGCCGCCTGTGGTGCCGTCAAAATATGTGGAGAAATCGCCGTCGGCTACCTGCGTATAGTCCGCGCTGTCAGCCGGCGCGTTCGAATCGTTGCCCCATGACGCGGTACCGGTCAGGACGTAATTGGGGACCTCAAAGGTCTTTGAAATCGTCATATCGTCAACCTGAGCGTAGATTGTAACGGTTCCGCTCGCGTGAGCCGTAACCGTTCCGTCCTCTGTTACCGTCGCGACGCTTTCATCGGAGGACGACCATACGATTGATGAGTAATCCAAATTTGATTCAACGGACAGGCTTACAGACGAGCCGACCTTTATCTGACTGCCGCCGCCTGTGATTATAGCGTAATCCGTCGCGCCGCTGCCCTCGACAACGTATGTTGTAACGGTGTTCGCCTTAAGCGTTGTTGAAATCTTTTTATCCGCGAGAGTTGCCTCACCCTCTATTTCCGCCCAATGCTCGGCGCTGTCGCCGGTAAGGTTGTTTGTGCGTATTTCCTGCACGGTGTCGCCTACGGATGTGAACGCCGAAAGGTCAAAGGTGTACGCCAAATCCGATGAGGACGAGTTTAGCGCAACTATCTTTATGTCGCCCGTGGTTTTGTTATACGCCGCAAGGGTGGTGTCCGACGACGCGATTATAGTGTCGCCCGGCTCTATATATCTTGTGAACTGACCGAACGCGTAATACTTGTTTGAAAGATACAGCGTTTCGGTGTCATGGTCAGCCATTCCTACGCCCCAAAGCTTGCCTGTTACGTCAAGCGTGGTGCTTGCCTCGGAATAGGTTCCGTCGGGAGTTTGGAAGCTTGAATCCTTATGAGAATCGACTATATCCCACATAATCCACGCGGACGGCATCATGCCGTTCATATCGAGTATGATTCTCTCCGCGAGACCGAGACCGTTCCAGCTGCCGTCAACCTCGCTCATCCAAAGGTTCTTGCCCTCTTCCTCGGCAAGAGCTTTAAGTCCCGAGCGGTTTGAGCCGCTGTAGGTATGCGTGTCTATTCTTCCGAGAGCTTCCACCGCTTCAGGCGTAAGCTCTCCGTAATTCGTTACGGTACTGTTAATGCTTGTTTCGTCCATGCCGGCAACAATCACGTCTGTAAGTCCCTTATTGTCAAGAGCTGTTCTCAACGCGGTTATCATATTCGACTGACTGTCGCCCGGTTCAAAGTGACAACCCTCCTGCTTTGCGGAGTTTGCGCCCCAGTAGCTTGTGTCCGGCTCATTCATCGGCGAGTAGCTTTGGAATACTATGCCCTCCTCCGCGAAAAGAGCGGTAGCGTCTGCGATAAATTCCGCGAAATCATCGTACATATCGGGATTTAGGTTATCCTCCGACGCTGTTTCCGCGCCGCTCGAGCAGCCGGAATTTGTCATAAAGTACGGAGCCGAGTTTGAAAATCCCTCAAAGTATAGATTGGGATTTGCTTCAAGCGCCGCCTTTGCGATATTTAATTGGTTTTGGTCGTTGGAAAGGTCGTAGGTTATACTTTCCACATCGGTTCCGTCCTCCGATAATTCAAAGGTTTCCCATACTCCGGGTACCTTCGAATCCGAGCGCGTAATATGGTCGTGCGTCGGGTCGTCGCCGCCGCCAAGGTTATAGCGGGCGATGTCAAGGCTCAAGCCGTCGTCGGAGAAAAACGCCTCCGCCGCCTGCTCGGTAAGCGATTCGCTGTAGCCCAATCTGTTCGCCCACCAACAAAGAGACGTACCCCAGCCCTGAAATTCGCCGTCGTTAAACGGGGATTCCTCGGACGGGTCAAGCACTACCGTTGTGCCGCTTGCGGCAGACGCGTTTATTCCGAAAATATTCACTGTCGGAAGAAGCGTGACCGACAAAACGACTGCCGCGATTTTTTTGAATTTCATAATTTTTACCTCCCTGTGCAATTAATATAATATATTAATTTTAGAATATACGTATGTGATATTATATAACATTTCTTATGTGTTTATAATATTTCTTATATTATTTTTTGCCGTATTTATCCCTGTATTTTGACGGCGTTATGCCGAGCGATTTTTTGAATTGCTTCGTGAAATAGCTCTGTGAGCAAAATCCGAAATAGGCGCATATGCCGGAGATGCCGTAATCGGAGTATTTGAGCATATTACAGCAAAGCTTCAGCTTTTCGTCAAGTATGTATTGCGTCACGGTTTTGTTCTCGCATTGCCTGAAAACGTGCGAGAGGTAGTCGGGGTTGACGCCGAGGCGACAAGCCATATCCGAAACGGATATTTTGCCGTGAATATTTTTAAAAATGTAATCCTTAGCCTTGCTTACTATCGGATTATAATGACCCGCGCCCTTGTTTTCCTTAACCATTTGCGTGAACAGGAGCTGCGCCGCGTGAATCGCTTCTATCACCTGCTCCGGCTCCGTCATTTGATGCTCAATTTTTAAAATCGTCGCGTCAACTATGGAAAAAACAGTTTCGTAATTAAGTCCGCCGCGCACCGCGCTCCTTGATGATAGCGTAATAACGCCTACCGCAAGATTTTTGGCGTGGCGCAAGGGGTCAAGCGCGAGCGTGCCTATCGCGCCGTCATATTTTTCGTTCCAGCACCGTTTGAGCGCGTCAATATCGCCGCGCTCTATGCTCTCCTGCTCGCGCAGCTCCTGGTCGTAGGGATTGTGCCACTTTGTGTTCTCCTGTATCTCGTTTAAAATATTTTCGCCGCTCTTGTATTCCATATCCAAAATTTATATAAACTTAAACCCTCGCTTACTTTTACTGAATTATATCATATATCAAGCGTTTTTTCAAGCAATGCGGATAAAAAAAGAGCAAGCTTTCGGACTTGCTCTCTGATTTTTTCACGTTATGTTCTCCGACGTTTATTGTATTTCCTTCTCTCCTTGTAGCGCTCGCGCGTTTCATAGCGTCTGTGCTGTTCGGTTTTTCTGTGCGTTCTTGCCTTTTTCGGCTTATCCTCAACAGGCTTTTTAAGTCCCAAGCGTACCGCAAGGGCGTCGAGCTTGCCGTTTCTTTGCATATACAATATAAGTATCGCCGCGCACAACGCTATAACCGCTATAATGCCGGTTACCGCTCCGGCTCCGTTTGACGTTGAGCCGCTTTCATCCTCGTTTTCGGGCGCGGAGGTCGGCTCTATTGACGGCATTGGTCCGGGCATTTCAACCGGTCCCACAAGCGCGGGACGCTGTGTTGCCTTAGGTGTCGGCGACACCGTCGGTCGGGGCGCGGTTGTTTTCTTGGGCTCGAGCGTGCTTGAAGCCTTTGCAGTGGAAGAGGGCTTCGCCGTTGCGGATGCCTTGGTTGTCGCCTTTGGCTTCGCGGTCGCGTCGGATGAGCTTGATGAGCTTGACGACGCGCTCGGCTTTACCGTCGCGGCGGGTGCCTCGGTTTCAAATGTAACCGTATCGTCAACAGTCAATTTAAAAAGCGAGGATTTGCCCTGTAAATATCTTGCGTGGCTTACGAGAGCGCACAACGCGAGCGAGGTCGCCTCACCGTCGGAATTTCTGAGATCCGCCGAAAATCCGCCGTCGCTTTCACGGTACATCATAAGTCCGTCAAGCGCGCTTCCCTTTTTCGCCGTAAAGCGCGTGTCCTTATCGGCGTTTATTCCCATTGCGCCGAGCGCGATAACGGTCATCGCGGTGGAGCGCAAATCGCCCCAGTCTCCGTCCTTTGTCTGCGTTTCCGAAAGATAATTAAGCGCATTGTCAACCGCGTCACGCGGACTTAAATCGACCGTTTGACCCGTTTCGATCTGCGTGACGGTATACGCGCCGCCTGTTTGATAATGCGAGGCAAGCGCCGTAATTGCCGCTGCCGTGGCGTAGGCGTCGCCGTCAAAGCTTCCGTCCGTGTTTTGGTGCGAAAGTATTCCGGATATTATGTCGTTTTTGTTTTTAAGCGCCCAGTCGGGGATGTCATATTCGCCCGCGTCAAGCGCGATAAGCGCCCATGAGTACCCGTTTACGCCCTCCTTGTCTATCGGCGAAACGGCGTCCCTGTAATATATGCCGTCGGCTATCAAATCCTTGCCGCCAACATTTCTCGGGTCGCCTCCGGACGCGATTACCGCAATGGCGGTTCTCTGCATATCGGTTGCGTTGCTCTCCGCGCCGTAGCTTGCGGCGGTTCCGTCAAGTCCCGAAAGATATGAGGCGTAGTCGCAGCTCTTCCCCATTCGTCTGAGTGCCGTGATATACAGGTTTGAGCTGTTTGTGCCGATGCTGTAGAAAGGATTGTCGTTTTCGTCCTTCCAATCGACCGCGTCCTCTATCGCGTCCTGTAAATCATCTTCGTTATAATCCGCTGCGACGTATAATG
>JAJQAT010000007.1 GCA_021203665.1 Bacillota bacterium | reverse complement strand
CACAAATGAAATGTTTTTGAAACATATGTAAACAAACGGTAAAAGCGGGAGGAATACACCAAATGAACACATACGTGGAGGAATATACAAGCTTTATGACGAATGTGCGGCATAAATCGCTGAACACGGTCGAGTCGTACAGGCGCGATGTAACGCAGTATATTACATATCTCAGCGACAGCGGAATGGGCGACGCCTCGTCCGCGACAAAGACCACGGTTTTGACATATCTTATGTCGCTTCAAAAAAAGGGAAAGGCAAGCTCGACCGTCTCAAGAACGCTTGCGTCGCTGCGCTCCTTTTATTTGTTCATGATGCAAAACGGTGCGGTATCCGCAAATCCCACGTTAAATCTTGAAGCTCCGCACGTTGAAAAGAAAGCTCCGCAGATTCTCACCGGCGCGGAGGTGGAGCTGCTCTTGGAGCAGCCGAAAACAACCGACAACAAGGGTGTGCGCGACAAAGCCATGCTTGAGCTTTTGTATGCCACCGGCATACGCGTAAGCGAGCTTATAAATCTCGAAATCACTGACGTGAATATACCCATGAGCTTTATACGCTGCCGCGGAGGAAAAAAGGAACGCATAATACCCATGGGCAATAAAGCGAAGGAGGCTCTTTGCGATTACATACAAAACGCGAGAGAATGTATGATAAAAAACGAAAGCGAAACCGCGTTGTTTGTAAATTGCGGCGGTATGCGCCTTTCAAGGCAGGGCTTTTGGAAGCTGATAAAGCATTATCAGCACGAGGCGGGTATAAAGACCGAAATAACTCCGCATACTCTGCGTCATTCGTTCGCGGCGCATTTGCTTGAAAACGGAGCGGATCTTCACTCAATACAGGAAATGATGGGACACGCCGATATTTCATCAACCCAGGTTTATTCCAGAATGGTAAACAGCAAGCTGAAGGATGTATATGCAAAGGCTCACCCGCGCGCCTAAAATCAGCGGCTAAATTTCCCCGTCTCACCACCGAAACAAACGGAGCAGTACACACGTACGGCAACCGTTTGCCTCGGCGGCAATACGAGAAAATTTATCGCGCTGATTTGCAATCGCGGCAAAAATTCCTATAATATTTACCGCTATTTATCAGTTGTGGTTTTGCGCCCCACGTCGGCGTAAGCCGTAAGAGGGGAGCTGTCGCGCCATAGGCGTGACTGAGGGGTCATTGTATGCAAACAACGACAGACCTGTATTTACAATCGCTGCTAAATTTCCCCGCAAGCTTTTTAAATTCCTAAAAAATGAATAGAAAACCATAAAAAGCATATTATAAATTCATACAAGCTTTGTGAAAGGAGTTTCGGTATGAAGAAGATAATATGTTTTTTAATTTGCGCCTTTTTCACGGCGCAGAGCGCGGTTTTTGCGGAGGGTGAACAGACAACGGATCTCGGTTTAAACGCGAGGTCGGCAATTCTTATGGAGGAAAGCACGGGAAACATACTTTATGAGAGCAATCCCGACGAGCGCGTACCCATTGCCAGCGTGACAAAGGTAATGACAATGCTCCTTATAATGGAGGCGGTGGACGGCGGAAAAATAACTCTTGACGATATGGTTACTGTCAGCGAAAACGCCATGAGCTACGGCGGCAGCACAATGTTCCTCGAAGCGGGCGAGCAGCTCAGCGTAAACGATATGCTGAAGGGCATAGCCGTAGCGAGCGCGAATGACGGCTGCGTGGCGATGGCGGAGTATCTTGCCGGAAGCGAGAGCGCGTTTGTGGATATGATGAACGCAAAGGCTAAGGAGCTTGGCATGGAGAACACTCATTTTATGAATACAAACGGACTTGACGATGACGGCCATTATTCAAGCGCGCGGGACGTGGCGATTATGTCACGCGAGCTTATAAAGCATAAGACGATTTTCGATTACACGTCCATATGGACAGACACACTGCGCGGCGGCAAATTTCAGCTTGCCAATACAAATAAGCTGGTACGCTTTTACGAGGGCGCGAACGGTCTTAAAACAGGCTCAACCTCAAAGGCATTGTGCTGCCTGAGCGCCACTGCCAAGAGAAACGATATGCAGCTTATAGCGGTGGTTTTGGGCGCGCCGACCTCCGCCGAGCGGTTTTCCTCGGCTAAGTCGCTGCTTGATTACGGCTTTGCGAATTATTCGATAAATACGCAGATTACGGCGGGCGACGAGGTTGAAACGGCACGGGTGGAAAAAGGTGTGGACAGTGAAGTAAAGGTCACGGCGGGAGAAACATATTCTACTCTTGTAAGGAAAGGACAGGAGGAAAACATAACAAAGGAGGTAATACTTGACGGGGAAATAACCGCGCCTATCGAGGCGGGACAAAGGATAGGAACAATGAAAATAAGCCGCGGCGGCGAGGTTATAGCCGAGATTGATTTGAACGCCGCGTCATCTGTGGAGCGAAAGGGAATAGGACTTATAATAAAGGATTTCTTCAAAATAATATTCGGCGGTGAAACGCGCGCCGCCGAAAATATATGAAATAATTTTGCCGTAATATTGAAATCAAGGGCGGATATATGTTATAATAGCATAAATATCGAGAATCAAAAAAAGGAATGATTTATAATGAAAAAAGTAATTTCACTTGTTTTAATATCCGCCGTGTGCGCGTCATCGTGTGTGACGGTGTGCGCCGATTCATGGCAGGAGGAATATCCGTGGGCGGCGGAAAGCATACAATATTGTATCGATAACGGAATTTTGTCCGGTGACGAGAACGGAGATTTAATGCTTGCGGGCAATCTCACAAGAGCGCAGATGGCAAAGATATTCACCGACACATTCGCTTTGAGCGCGGAAGGGACAATGCAGTTTGACGATGTTTATGAGGATGACTGGTCGTATTCATATGTTCTCGCGTTTCAGGATTATATGCCGAAAAAGGGCGCGAGCTTCGCCGGCGATGAGTATGTAACCCGCGAGGAATTTGCCGCGTCGCTTGTAAAAGCGAGCGGACAAAGCGCCGCGAGCAGCTACACCATAACCAATTATAATTTTGACGACGCGTCGGAGGTTGACGATGCGTATAAGAATTTGCTTGAAACGGCGGTTTTAAACCTGTATCTTCGCGGCGACAACGGGAGCATACGTCCCAAGGATTTGCTTACCCGTGCGGAGGCGTGCGCGTTTCTTTACCGCGTTGTAAATCCCGCGGCGGATAAAACCTCAATAACGGGCGAGGCGCAGGTTACGTTGGAGCAGGCTCAAGCGTGGGCAGCGTCAAAGGGCGCGTCTGACAGCTTTATTGAAATAGCGTCGGTTTACTGGTATTACGGCGAGCAATTCGGAATACGTCCCGAGGTCATGTACGCGCAGGCGGGTAAGGAAACAGCCTACGGCAATTACGGCGGCGCGGTACTGCCGGAAATGAATAACTGGGCGGGTATAAAAACCAAGGACGCGTCCGGCGACACGACAGAGGACCATGAAACATTTGAAACTCCGGAGGACGGCGTAAGAGGTCATTATAATCATATGTGCGCGTATGTCGGACTCGCGCCGATAGGCGAGCCGCACGGAAGATATTATGTCGTGCTGACCACCGCGTGGGCGGGTACAATCAAATATGTCGAACAGCTCGGCGGCAGATGGTGCCCGAATATAAATTACGGATATGAAATAATTGATATGATTGACAATATGAAAACTTATTAACGGGAGTAACAAATGATACTGCTTAACGGAAGTAATATAAAGAAGATGTTTCTTGACGAAACACTTTTCGATAACGTGTCGTTCAGCGTTGACAGCGCGGACAAGATAGGCTTTGTCGGCGCGAACGGCGCGGGAAAATCGACCCTGTTCAAGATAATTATAGGCGATATGGATTATGACGAGGGAGAGATATTCCGAAACAAAAGCTTGAGGATAGGTTATCTTGACCAGTACAGCGTAAACGGCAGCGAGAAAAGCATATGGAATGAAACGCTTACCGTATTTTCCGAGGTCATTGCCATGGAAAATGAGCTTGACGAGATTCGGTTTGATATTGAAAACAAGAACGGCGATTTGGAAAGTCTTGTGAAAAAACAAACATATTTGCAGGAGCGCTTTGCGGAGCTTGACGGCTTTTATTATAAATCGAGGGCAAAGAGTATGCTTATCGGTCTGGGATTTTCGGAGGATGAGTTTGACCTGTGCGTGGACAAGCTGTCGGGCGGACAGAAAACGCGCGTCGCGCTCGGTAAAATTCTGCTGTCGGACGCTAATTTGCTGCTTTTGGACGAGCCTACAAACCATTTGGACATTGAGTCGGTGGAGTGGCTTGAGGATTTTCTTAAGGGCTATGACGGCGCGTTTGTCGTAATATCTCATGACAGATATTTTCTTGACAGGGTAACGAACAAGACGTTCGAGCTTGAAAATATGCGCTTTCGCTCATATAACGGAAATTACAGCGAGTACATGGCGCAGCGCGAAATCGAGAAGAAAACCGAGCAGCGAGACTACGATAATACCATGCGCGAGATACACCGCCTTGAAAACGTGGTTGAGCAGCAAAGACGCTGGGGCAGGGAGAAGAATATAAAAACGGCGGAAAGCAAAATGAAGGTTATAGAAAAGCTTGAGAAAGACCTTGCCGTGCCGACCGCGCAGGCGGAGGAAATGTATTTTTCATTCAAAGCGCGCGCCGGCGGCGGTCAGGACGTGCTGCAAACGGAAAATCTCGGAATGGCGTTCGGCGAAAACAGATTGTTTTCAAATGCGGATATGCTGATAAAAAAGGGCGAAAAGGTATTTTTGCTCGGACCGAACGGCTGCGGCAAGACAACTCTTTTGAAAATCATAATGGGCGATTATGAGCAGACCGAGGGCGAGTATAAAATCGGCGCGAATATCCATATCGGCTACTACGACCAAATACAGGAAAATCTGCATATGGAGAAAACCGTAATAGACGAGGTGTGGGACGAGTACCCGAATTTGACGCAGACACAGATAAGAAACGCGCTTGCGGTGTTTCTGTTTCGCGGCGAGGACGTTTTCAAGGAAATACATAAGCTGTCGGGCGGAGAGCGGGCGAGAGTGGAGCTTGTCAAGCTGATGCTCCGGAGCGTTAATCTCTTGATTATGGACGAGCCTACGAACCACCTCGATATCGAGTCGCGCGAGGCGCTGGAAACCGCTCTTGAGGACTATGACGGAACGATGCTGATGGTATCCCATGACAGATATTTTATAAATAAAATCGCCGACAGAATTTTATATCTCACGCCGAACGGACTGGAAAGTCATATCGGAGGGTACGACAGCTTTTCCGCGCGCGAAACGGCAAAAGCCGAGGTGAAAACCGTTTCAAACGGACAGCTTGATTATAAGGAGCAGAAGCGTCTTGAGGCGCAAAAGCGCAAAACCCTTAACCGCTTTGCAAAGGTAGAGGAGCTTATCGAGCGGCTTGAGGAGGAAATAGAGGAGCTGAACGCTCAAATGGCAAAGCCCGAATATTCGACAGACTTTACAAAGCTTGCGGAGCTTTCAAAGTGCGCGGAGGATAAAAACACGGAGCTTGAAAGCCTTATGGAGGAATGGGAACAGCTGCAAATAACGATAGAGGAGAACGGATACGAAATATGAGAGCGGTAATTCAGAGAGTAACGTCCGCCGATGTTAAGATAGGCGGCAAGGTTAAAGGCGCGGTAGACGGCGGTTTTCTTGTGCTTTTGGGCATCGGCGCGGACGACACCGAGGAGGATATGGTATATATCGCCGAAAAAATTATAAATTTGCGTATTTTCAGCGATGAAAACGATAAGATGAATTTAAGCCTTGCCGATGTCGGCGGCAGTCTGCTTGTAATATCGCAGTTCACGCTTTACGGCGACTGCTCCCACGGCAGACGCCCGTACTTCGGCGGCGCGATGGAGCCGAACGGAGCGAATGAAATGTATGAAAAATTTGTCGCGTATGTAAGGGATAAGGGAATACATACCGAAACAGGCGAATTCGGCGCGGATATGCAGGTAAGCCTCACCAACGACGGACCGGTTACGATTATTTTGGAAAGTAAAAAATAATTCTAACAAGTATGGGATTATTGAACAGGAGGATTAAAATGATGAGAGTTAAACTTTTAAAAGCAATATTACTGTCCGTGCTGTGCTTTATTACTGCCGCACCTGTATGTTATGCCGCGAGCGTTTTTGATCGTATAGAGCAGGTCAAAGATTATCCCTTAAACACGATTGCCGCAACCGATAATATTTGTATCGCTTCCGCGAGATATTATCTTACGTCATTTGACGGTGAAAACTGGAGCGATGCCATATATATTCCCGAAACGGGATATGAGATAACGGATTTATGCAGTATTGGCAATAGCTTTTATATGTCGGAATACAATTCCGACGCTCAAATCGGCAAACTGCTCACTTCTTTCGATGGTGAGGAGTGGGATATCACAGCAGAATACGAAACGGAAGAAACAGATAAATTTATGACTGCCGCCGACGGAACCATATTGATAATTTGTCCCGCAGACACGATTCTGCCGGAAGGGTTCGCGCCGTATGCCGGCGCTTATGAAAGCTATATGGGAAATTACAGCGTGAGTTTTTCCGGAAAAACAATACTTGTGAACAGAAAATCAAATATATGGTATTCCGCTACGGATGCCGACGGAAATATAATTGATTATGAACTGCCCGAATTTCGTTCGGATAATGCCATCGAGATAACAAGTCCGACTGTTTTCACTGTTGACGGCATACTGTATAAAGGAAAAAACCCTTGTATAGAATCTGAATATTATATCTTTGAAAACGGCAGGAAATATTATAGCATATCGATCGACAGAACGGGAGTAATGCAAAGCGGAAGTATTTTCTATTTTGAAACGGATGACAGCGGAGAAATTATTCGTGATGAAAACGGAAAAATAAATTACACATATATCAGTTGTCAATACCCTATAGTAAATTACAAATATGCGGACGGAATATTGTATGCTGAATTTTTAACGCAAGCCGGATATGACAGCTCCGAAAAACCGTCGCTTGAATATGGGACTACCGAATGGAAACGCACTTCCGATTTGGACAGTTTCGAGCATTGGGAAAATTGTTCCGAACCGCTGATTTATTACAATATGGCGGAAATATATGACGGACGCACAAAGTTTCGTTTTGAAAATTCAAATAAGGTATGGGATGTAATATATGAAAATCAAACATTTTCGGATACATCAAATAACACTGTTGGTACGTTATACAGATATTATCTCGACAATACGGGATTTTATATGTCTTCCGATGGGATTTATTATACGAAATTTGATTTGCCGGATAAATTCTTTGTTTTAAGTAATACGAAAATTACCGAAGACGGCGATGATTTTGTTATTCAGTCGGGAATATATCAAATACGCGCACCGAAAAACGAAATATATTCAAAAGTTGAGGAGGCAAGCGAAGAGCCGATATATGTCGCGTTAAACGATACGCTTCTTGCGTTTGAAACCGCTCCCGTAATAGAAAACGACAGAACGCTTATTCCCATACGCTTCTTGTTCGAGCAAATGGGCGCGGAAGTCAGTTGGGATTCGGACGCACAAACAGCTGTAATAAGCCAAAATGATACGGTGATAACATTTACAGCCGACAATACTGAAGCAAGCGTAAACGGCGAGGGGGTAAGCATGGATGTTCCGGCGAGGATAATTAACGGAAAAACTATGGTTCCTCTACGCTTTCTGTCCGAAACCTTAGGATATACTGTGACATGGTATGATGAAATCGCAATGGCGGAAATAACATATTGAAAAATACGGAATACATATGTAATTGATAAGGGAATACATACCGAAACAGGCGAATTCGGCGCGGATATGCAGGTAAGCC
>JAJQAT010000082.1 GCA_021203665.1 Bacillota bacterium | reverse complement strand
ATAATATATAAATTTTTGTAAAAATTTACGGCTGCCGTAAAAACGGAGTACTCATTCGAAGACGACGCTTTTTGTTCGGATAACAAAAAGACAGAATGATCGTAGCTGCAGGGGGTGAGGTTTGGAGAGGGGGACGCAAGTCCCTCCCTTTCCAAGAAGGGGGTTTTCATACTTTTGCCCCGTCAAAAGTATGATATATTATTTTACAATCAAGCTTTCACCGGTCATTTGCTCCGGCTTTTCAAGACCCATAAGGTCAAGCATAGTCGGGCAAAGGTCGCACAATCTGCCTGTTTTCAGCTTAACATCGCCCGCTCCGACAAGAATCATCGGAACCGGATTTGTTGTGTGCGCGGTAAACGGAGCCTTTGTTTCGGGGTCTATCAAGCAATCCGCGTTACCGTGGTCGGCTGTTATGATTGCCTGTCCGCCCTTTTCAAGTATCGCGTTTACCATTTTGCCGACACACTCGTCAACCGCTTCAACCGCCTTGATTGCCGCCTCCATAATTCCGGTATGACCTACCATATCGCAGTTTGCGTAGTTAAGTATGATAACGTCGAATTTATCGGAATTAATCGCGTCAACAACGGCGTCCGTAACCTCGTAGGCGCTCATTTCCGGCTTCATATCGAAGGTTTCGACATCGGGTGATTTTATGAGTATTCTTTCCTCACCCTCAAACTGCTTTTCCTCGCCGCCGTTAAAGAAGAACGTAACGTGCGCGTATTTTTGCGTTTCGGCTATTCTAAGCTGCGTAAGTCCCTTTTTGCTGATGTATTCGCCGAATGTCATTTCAAGCGATTCCGGCGGATAAGCAACCGTTACGTTCGGCATTGACTCGTCATACTGTGTCATGCAAACGAAGTTTACGGGGAAATACGTTCTTTCAAAGCCCGTGAAATCGGGATCTACAAATGTTCTTGTAATCTGTCTTGCGCGGTCGGGACGGAAGTTGAAGAAGATAACGCTGTCGTTTTCTTTAATCATACCGTTTTTGTCCACAACAGTCGGAATAACAAATTCATCGGTAACATCGTTTGCGTATGAATTTTTAACGGCTGTAACGGCGTCGGTTTCCTGTATTCCCTCACCATCAACTATCGCCTTATATGCCTTTTCCACTCTGTCCCACGCGTTGTCACGGTCCATAGCGTAAAATCTGCCCATAATTGTCGCGATTGAGCCTACGCCGATTTCATCGATTTCCTTTTGAAGCTCCGCCATAAAGTCCGCGCCCGATGTCGGCGGAACGTCACGTCCGTCAAGGAACGTATGCACATATACCTTTTCAAGACCCTTTTTCTTTGCCATACGCAAAAGTCCGTAAAGATGCTCATTGTGGCTGTGTACGCCGCCGTTCGATAAAAGTCCCATAAGGTGGAGCGATGTTCCGTTTGCCTTTGCCGCGTCCATCGCGTCCGAAAGCGCCTTGACATCGTTTATCTTGCCCTCGTTTATGTCCTTTGTTATTTTAACAAGCATTTGATAAACAACGCGTCCCGCGCCTATATTTGTGTGTCCGACCTCGCTGTTGCCCATTTGACCGTCGGGAAGTCCGACGTCAAGTCCGCTTGCGCTGAGCTGCGTGTTCGGGTACTGCGCAAAATATTTGTCAAGATTCGGCTTTTTTGCGGCGGTAATCGCGTTGCCCTCCGTCGCTTTGTTGATGCCGTAGCCGTCCATTATAATTAATGCGATTGGTTTTTTCGCCATAGTTATTTCCTCCTGTGAAAAATTTAGGGCAGGCATTCTGCCTGCCCCTTATTGAAACAAAACCATAGGGGCTTTGTCCTATTTATTTTGCCGCGCCCGTGATAACCGCGAAATCGGCGCTCTTCAGCGATGCTCCGCCGATAAGTCCGCCGTCGATGTTCGGCTTTGCAAGAAGTCCCGCGCAATTTTTAGCGTTCATGCTGCCGCCGTACTGAATTGTAATAGCCGCCGCGGTGTCCGCATTGTAAAGTCCCTCAAGAACCTTTCTGACAGCGCCGCATACTTCCTCTGCCTGGTCATCGGTAGCGGTCTTGCCTGTGCCGATTGCCCAGATTGGCTCATACGCAACAACAACCTTTTTAGCATCGTCCGCGCTTATGCCCGCGAACGCTTTCTTAATCTGAATTGAAATCCAATCCATTGTGATGCCCGCCTCTCTCTGCTCAAGAGATTCGCCGCAGCAAACGATTGGGATAAGTCCCTTTTCAAGAGCCTTTTTAGCCTTTAGATTAACGGTTTCATCTGTTTCGTTGTTATATTCGCGTCTTTCGCTGTGACCCATAATTACATATTGAACGCCAAGGTCAACAAGCATATCCGCGCTTACTTCGCCGGTGTACGCGCCCTTGTCCTCAAAGTGCAGGTTTTCCGCGCCGATTTTTACGTGTGTGCCCTTTGCCGCCTCGATAGCCGGAGCAAGGCATACGTAAGGCGTGCAGCAAACAACCTCGCAGGACGCGCCCTTTGTCGCCTCCGCTACTTCCTTAACAAAGTCATATGTTTCCGACGGAAGCTTGTTCATCTTCCAGTTTCCCGCAATAATATATTTTCCCATTACTGTTTCTCCTTTATTTTTTAATTATTTATCCGTCAATGCCGCGATGCCGGGGAGCTCCTTACCCTCAAGGAATTCCATACTTGCGCCGCCGCCTGTTGAGATGTGGCTCATCTTGTCGCCAAGACCTGCCTGATTAACAGCCGCAACGCTGTCGCCGCCGCCGATAATCGTTGTAGCGTCAAGCTCTGCAAGCATTGCCGCGATTTCGTTTGTACCCTTTGCGAAGTTCGGCATCTCGAATACGCCCATAGGACCGTTCCATACAACCGTCTTAGCGTCCGCAAGCACGCCCTTAAACAGCTCAATCGACTTAGGACCGATGTCAAGACCCATCCAGCCGTCGGGGATAGCGCCCTCTATAACCTTTGACGGAGCATCATTGTCAAATTTTTCGGTAATAACCGTGTCTACCGGAAGAACGAGCTTGTCGCCCGCCTCGTCAAGCATCTTCTTTGCGTAATCGATATAATCCGGCTCAAGCAGCGATGTGCCTGTGGTTTTGCCCTGCGCCGCCATAAATGTATACGCCATACCGCCGCCGATTATAAGCTTGTCAACCTTTTTAAGAAGGTTTTCGATAACGGAAATCTTTGATGAAACCTTTGAACCGCCGAGAATTGCAACAAGCGGTCTTACCGGAGTATTTACGGCGTTTCCGAGGAAGTTTATTTCCTTTTCGATAAGATAACCCGCAACTGCCGGCTTAAGAATCGATGAAACTCCCACGTTTGAGCAGTGCGCTCTGTGAGCGGTACCGAAAGCGTCGTTTACGAATAAATCCGCAAGCGAGGCAAGCTCCTTTGAGAAAGCCTCCTCATTCTTTGTTTCTTCCTTTCTGTAACGCGTGTTTTCAAGCAAAACAACATCGCCGTCATTCATAGCGGCAACAGCTGCCTTTGCGTTATCGCCTACCACGTTATCGTCAGCGGCGAACACAACAGTCTTGCCGAGCTTTTCCGTAAGGCTCTTTGCTACCGGCGCAAGAGAAAGCTCCGGCTTCGGCTCGCCCTTAGGCTTGCCCATATGCGAGCAAAGAATAACCTTTGCGCCGTTATCCATAAGATACTTGATTGTGGGAAGCGCGCCCACAATACGGTTCTCGTCCGTAATATTGCCGTCGGCGTCAAGCGGCACGTTAAAGTCACAGCGTACTAAAACCTTTTTGCCCTTTACGTCAACGTCCTCAACCGTTAATTTGTTGTACATAGTAAATTCTCCTTTTTTGCGGGTAAAACGCCCGATTTTTCTTAATTATATTATATATAAAAATTATCCGTTTTTCAAGTATATAATGAAAATTCGTTAAATTTTTACCAACTTAATCAGAATTACCGCCGTTATTATACTCACAATGTCGCCCGCGGCGGCAAAGGGCATTGCCCTTAAATTATGTTTTACCCTTGTTTTGGCAAAATATACGCAAAGGCAATAAAAGGTTGTTTCGGTTGAACCCATTATAACCGATGCTATTCTGCCGATTTCGCTGTCCGCGCCGTGGGTGTTCAGAATTTCCGTGAGTATGCCTATCGCGCCGCTGCCCGATATTGGACGGATAAGCGCCAGCGGCATAACCTCCGCGGGTATAAGCTTTGTCAGCGGCGAAAGAAAGGAGATGATTAGGTCAAGCGTTCCCGACGCGCGCAGCATATACGCGGCGGTAAGCACCGCCAAGAGCGGCGGAAAAATTCCGATAACAATTTTCATACCCTCCTCAACGCCGTCTATGAATATTTCATAGGAGGGCAGCCTTTTCGTCAGCGATACCGTAAGAACAAGAACTATTACAGCGGGAATTACATATATCATAGCTTTTTTCTTCTCCAGAAATATAATTTTGCAAGAAATACCGCCGCAAGCACCGCTGTCAATGATGAAATCCATATGGGCAGAATTATGGAAAACGGGTCTTCGGAGCCTGCCGCGGCGCGCAGCGCGATTATTGTGGCGGGTATGAGCTGTATGCTTGTTGTGTTCAACGCAACGAGCATACACATATTATCCGAGGCGTAAAGAGGATTGCTGTTTTCCTTGTCAAGCGCGGTCATAGCCTTAATGCCCATCGGCGTGGCGGCGTTGCCCATACCGAGCAGGTTCGCGCTCATATTCATCGCGATATATTTTTTTGCCTCCGCTCCCGCGTTCGGGAACAGGAAGCTTATAATCGGTCTCAGCAGCCTTTCTATTTTCTGTGATAGTCCCGACCTTTCGGCGATTTTCATTATTCCCGTCCAGAAACACATCACACCCGCAAAGGAAAAGACGGTAAATACCGCGCTTTGCGCGCCCTCAAACGCGCTGTTTACTGTTTCGTCTACCGTGCCGTTGATGACGGATACGATTACGGATATAATTATCATCGCGCACCAGATGTAATTCATTGATTTGACCTCCTTTTTTGTTTTTTTGTATTTTGCGGGTCGCCCTTGGCACCGACCCCTGCGAAGCAGCCGAATTTGCGGCGGGATTACACGGGCGACCGAGCCGGACGCTTATTTGTTCACGCAAACAACAATTTATTTTTTTATTCCATTATATGAAACTTTGTGATATAATAGAAGAAACAAATCGGAAAGGAATGTTGATATGCTTACGGGAAAAACGGTTATACTCGGAGTTACGGGCAGCATTGCGGCGTATAAAACCGCGAATCTCGCGCGTATGCTTGTAAAGCTGAATTGTGATGTGCGCGTGCTAATGACGCGCAACGCGGTTAATTTTATAAATCCCATAACCTTTGAAACGCTTACGAATCATAAATGCCTTATAGACACATTTGACAGAAATTTTGAATACAGCGTGGAGCACGTCGCGCTTGCGAAAGCGGCGGACGTCGTCATGATTGCGCCCGCGAGCGCGAACGTAATCGGCAAAATCGCGAACGGCATTGCCGATGATATGCTTACCACCACCGTGATGGCGTGTCCGTGCAAAAAAATTGTGTCGCCCGCGATGAACCATAATATGTTTCATAATCCCATTGTGCGGGATAATATCGAAAAGCTGAAGGGATACGGCTATGAGATTGTAGAGCCTGCCCACGGTATGCTTGCCAACGGCGATACGGGCGACGGAAGAATGCCCGACGAGTCTCTTTTGCTGGAGTACATCATAAAAGAGATTGCTTATGAAAAGGATATGGCGGGTAAAAGGGTGCTTGTGACGGCGGGCGCGACGATGGAGGCGATAGATCCGGTTCGATACATTACAAATCATTCAAGCGGCAAAATGGGCTTTTCCTTGGCAAGGAACGCTATGCGGCGCGGCGCGGACGTCACTCTTGTAATGGGCAAATGCGAGGGCGAGCCGCCCGAATTTGTAAACGCGGTAAGGGTCAAAAGCGCCAAGGAAATGTATGACGCGGTGACGGCTGCCGCGGCGGATGCGGATATTATTGTTAAGGCGGCGGCGGTCGCGGATTACCGCCCAAAGACCGTCAAAGAGGAAAAGGTAAAAAAGCAAGACGGCGATATGACAATCGAGCTGGAACGCACGGACGATATTCTGAAGGCTGTCGGCGAAAGCAAAAGGGACGGTCAGTTTATATGCGGATTTTCAATGGAAACCGAAAATATGCTTGAAAATTCACGGGCAAAGCTGAAAAGCAAAAACGCGGATATGATAGTCGCGAATAATTTGAAGCAAAACGGCGCGGGCTTCGGCGGCGACACCAATATTGTGACGCTCATTACAGCCGACAACGAGGTACAGCTTGAAATGATGAGCAAGGATAAGGTCGCGGAAAAAATTTTTGATTATATTTTGAGGTGCGGACAATAGTTTGAAATTGAACGGAAGCGAGCTTCACGGGTCGTTGGTGTCTTCGGATTTGCATAGCAAAGTCGAACAGACCCTTACGATGTAACCGGATTTGCGGCGTAATTGTAGGGGCGGGCATTGCCCGCCCGTAGGCGCCCAATGGGCGCCCCTGCGAGGCTCATACTTATGTCTATGCTCCGTCACCAAAATAAAAAAGAGGAAATACAATGTACGGATATGAAACATTCCACGAGGAATTAATGAAAAGCTTAATAGATTCGGTACACAGGGGCGAAAGCTCGCACGCGTATATATTCGAGGGAGAAAGCGGCATGGGGAAGCGCAATTCCGCGAGGCTTTTCGCGGCGGCGCTGACCTGCGTCAACACCGAAATATCGCCCTGCGGCTCGTGTCAAAACTGCATTGAATCAAAGGCGGACACAAACCCGGACATAACATTTGTGCGTCCCCTGCCGGACAGAAAAACAATCGGCACCAAGGTTATGCGGCAGCTTGAGGACGACGCGGCGATAAAGCCGTTCAATTCGGCGCGCAAGGTGTACATCATGGACGGCTCTCTGCTCACCCCGGGGGCGCAGAACGTCTTTTTGAAAACCCTCGAGGAGCCGCCCGAGTACGCGGTATTTATTATACTCAGCGAAAATTCAACCCTGCTTTTGCCGACGGTTTTGTCGCGCTGTGTGCTTGTGCATTTTCCGGCGGTGTCCGATGAGATAATGGAAAAATATATATTGAGCAAGCATCCGGAATCGGAGGACCGGCTCAGCTTCCTGATAAAATATTGCGAGGGCGTGCCCGGAAGAGCGGACAGCGTTATAAACGACGAGGATTTTGAAACGCTTCGCTCCGATTCGCTTGAAATGCTTTTTCACCTGCTTTCCTCTGACAGGCTTGAGGCGTTTACCATTGAAAAATTTCTTGAGAAAAACAAGCCGCACTCATCGAAAATATTCGATTTTTGGCTCTCGTTTCTGCGCGACGCGGTGCTTATCCAAACGGGAGCCGCGGCGGCAATAATAAACACGGACAAAAAGGACGCCCTGCGGCAAATCGCGTCGAAATACAACCCCGAGCGCATAATAAAAATGTCGGAAAGGGTGATAAATTCGGAAAAAATGATTGCGCGGTATACCAAAATAAACGCCGTTGCAATGTGGCTCGCGCTGGATTAATCGCAAAAAAAGACTCAATTACTTTTTTTTCCTTTTTTGTTGACAAGTTGTTACTGATGTGATATAATCTAATTACCATCTAAAAATTATTATTAAAGGAGAGGTTTTATTATGAAATCAGTTGGAATAGTAAGAAAAGTAGACGAGCTTGGAAGAATCGTTATACCGGTGGAGCTTAGAAGAAGATTTGATATTGAAATCAAGGATTCTATGGAAATCTACACCGAGGATAACTGCATTATTCTCAAGAAGTACGAACCGTCATGTATTTTCTGCGGCGACGCGAAGAACGTTTTCCAGTTTAACGGAAAAAATGTTTGCCCGAACTGCGCTAAGGCTATGATGGGCTACGTAAAAGAGGATTGATTCAAAAAAAGCCTGCCGACGATTGGTCGGCAGGCTCAGACTGTAGACAAAAGTGTCAGGCTACACCTTTATAGCCTGACACTTTTGCA
>JAJQAT010000032.1 GCA_021203665.1 Bacillota bacterium | reverse complement strand
CCTGTCTCTGTTAGAATCTGACGGGTTCGACCAGCGCGACCTTTGCTCCACCAATTACCCCAAAAACCGCACAGCCGTGCGGTTTTTATTTTTTCGCATCAAAAAAGCACGTCCGAAAACGTGCCTGTTTCATGGTTAATACCTGTTATTGCTTTTGAGCGAGCGTTCGATATTTCGTCTGGCGTCCTTTTTGGCAATATCCTCGCGCTTGTCATAGAGCTTTTTGCCCTTTGCTACCGCCAAGGAAACCTTAATAAGCGAGCCTTTTAAGTATACGGACAGAGGTATAAGCGCATAGCCGTCCTGCTGGAGCTGACCCGTGAGCTTTAATATTTCCTTTTTATGGAGCAAAAGCTTTCTGTCGCGCATTGGGTCGCGGTTAAATATATTTCCCTTTTCAAACGGGCTTATATTCATTTGCTTTATAAATACCTCACCGTTTTTTATTGACGCGTAAGCGTCGGTGAGGTTTACCTTTCCCTGACGCGCGGACTTCACCTCGGTACCGGCTAATTCAATGCCCGCCTCTATCGTTTCCAATATAAAATATTCATGCCGCGCTTTTTTGTTCTGCGCGAGCGTTTTGTTGCTTTCCTTTTTTCCCGACACGGCAATCTCCTTTCCGCTTTTCGCAAATAAAATGTATTAAGATTTTCTCTCGTTATGGGATTTATATCTTTTTTCGCCCTCTTTGTACAGCTTGCCCTCGTAAGCGTTGTCCTCGTCATAGGTAAGCGGCGGTATCGGCGACGGTTTTCCGTTTTTATCGAGCGACACCATTGTAAAGAACGCCGTAAGCGCTATTTGCCTTTTGCCCGTGATTAAATCCTCGGATTCAACGGTTACGAAAACCTCCATTGATGAATGTCCCGCGTATATAACCTGTGATTTACAGGTTACAAGCTCGCCGACAAGCACCGGCTTTTTAAAGTTCAGCTCCTCAACCCTGGCGGTTACGCAATTTGTATGCGCGTGCTTTTGAGCGGCGACTCCCGCCGCGCTGTCCATCATTTTCATTATCTCTCCGCCGTGGACGTTGCCCGCCGGATTTGCCTGCATGGGAAGAACCATCTGCGCAAGCACGGAAAAAGACTCCTTCATTGATTTTGACCGCATCCGTATTCCTCCCCTTTTAATTTCTCTTAGCGTTTTTCAGCATTTCCCTCGCGTGGCTCAATGCCGTTTGCGTCACCTCGCCGCCGTCAATTATTCTGGCAAGCTCGCTTTCTCTGCCCTCTTCGTCAAGCTCCGTCAGCGTGGTAAGCGCCATATCGCCGTCGGTATCCTTGCTTATAAGGTAATGATTATCCGCCGCAGCGGCAAGCTGCGGCAAATGCGTTATACATATTACCTGCTTATTCGCGCCAATATCGGAAAGCTTTTTTGCGATACTCAATGCCGCTTTTCCCGAAACACCGGTGGCTATTTCGTCAAAAATAAGGGTGTCCACACCATCGCTGTCGGCAAGTATGGATTTTATCGCGAGCATTACCCTTGACAGCTCGCCGCCCGACGCTATTTTAGCAAGCGGCTTTAACGGCTCACCCGGATTTGCACTTATCAAAAATTCCACCTTATCCATACCGTTTTCATAAAAGGTACTGCCGGATTCCACCTTGACGCAAAACCTTGATTTTTCCATATTAAGCTCGCAAAGCGACTTTTCTATAGCCTTTTCAAGCGTAAGCGCCGCCTTTTTTCTTCTTCCGGAAAGCGCTCTTCCCTTTTCGGATAAATCCTTTGTTATTGATTTAAGCTCGGCTTTAAGCTCGTTTGTCTTTTCGTCGCTTAGCATTATCTCGTTTAAATTTTTTTCCGCCTTGGCGAGATATTCAAGAATTTCCTCAATGCTTCCGCCGTATTTGCGCTTTAGCTTTGAAATTAAATCAAGGCGTTCCTCTATATCGTTAAGCGTTTGCTCGTCAAACTCTATGCCGTCTCCGAATTCCTTTAATTCGTGAGCCGTGTCCTCAAGGGTATACATAACGGTGCTTAGGGAATCGTATATGGCGCCGAGCCGCGGGTCCAAATCGCTTATTCCGGAAATCGCGTCCACGGCTATGCTTATGCCGTCATACGCGGACTGTACCTCGTCGCCGCCGTAAATATTACGATACGCCTCGCTTACGGAGCTTGTTATCCTCTCCGCGTTGGCGTATATATCGCGCTGTTTTTTTAAATCCTCTTCCTCGCCCTTTTCAAGCGACGCGGTTTTTATTTCGTTTACCTGATATTCAAGCAAATCAATCCTTTGCATTTTCTCCTGCTCGTCCATTTCAAGCGACGCTATCTTTTTTTCGGTTTCGCGCTTTTTTGATAATATTGCCTTATATTGATTAATATATTCCCCATTATCCGCGTAAGCGTCCAAAAAGTCCGAATGACGCGACGGAGTTAAAAGCGCCTGATTGTCATGCTGACCGTGTATATTTATAAGCTCGTCCGCAAGAGAGCGCAGGAAATTCAGCGTTACCGCCATTCCGTTAATCCTGGCAACGCTCTTTCCGTCCTTGGTAATCTGCCTCGTGATAACGACCTCGCCACCGTCAACATCTATATCGTTGCTTTCAAGAGCGTCGCACACACTTTTGGGTGCTTCAAAAACACCCTGCACCACAGCCTTATCCGTGCCGTAGCGCACAAGCTCCTTATTCGCTCTGCCGCCGAGAATCATATTGATTGAATCTATTATAATAGACTTGCCCGCGCCCGTTTCACCCGTCAATACGCTTACTCCGCCGTGAAAATCAACGTCGAGCCTGTCTATTACGGCGACATTTTTTATTGAAAGCTGGTTTAACATAGTAATCTCCATTCCCGCCGCTCCGCGGCGGCACAAATCATAACGTGGAAAAGAAACAAGCAGATTAGTATTATGAGGAGTGCAGTCGTATGTGTATACGTCAAGCTCCGAATAATACTGAGTGTTGACTGCTTTGCAGTCAAGCCCTTCGGGCTAAGTTGCATAGCAACTTACCGCGCAGTTTATTTTTCACGTTATAAAAGCTCCTTAGCTAAAAATTTTCATAAGTTTTTCCGCTATTTCAGCAGATTTTTCCTCGTTCTTGGTTATAATAAGAAGCGTGTCATCGCCCGCTATCGAGCCGAGAAAGTCATCCTTCATAGCCGCGTCAACGGATGCCGCCACCGCCGACGCCATGCCGGGATATGTTTTTACCACAACATTGTTAAGCGCGTACTCAACGCTTTTAACCGTGTCGGTAATCATATTTATTCTGCGGTCAAGCTCCTTCGGAATATCCCGCGACGTGGTGTATATGCTTCCGCCGTCGGAAACGGGTGCTTTGATAAGACCAAGCTCCTTTATATCCCTTGAAACGGTCGCCTGCGTTACGTTGTATCCGCTCTTATTCAGCTCCTTTATGAGCTGTTCATGTGTTTTTATATTTTGCTCGTGAATAATTTTAAGGATTTGTCCCTGTCTTTTATATTTCAACCTAAAGACCTCCCTATTAAATTTATGATAGCTTTTTCAGCAGCGTGTCGTAGAACGATTGCTCGCCGATTCTTACAAGCTCAAAGTCATATTCGGATTCGGTTATAATAACCTCGTCCGAGCCCTTTATGTAGCCCTGCATATCCCCGTCCGCGGTCACAACCGCCTCGCCGCCGTATTCGCTGTCAAGCCTTATTTTTATTACCTTGTCGGATGAGAGGACTGCGCTTCTCACCGAAAGCATATGCGCGCATATCGGCGTAGCAATGTAAAGGCGCATACACGGATCCGCGACGGGTCCGCCCGCAGATATTGAATATCCTGTGGAGCCTGTCGGCGTGGCTATTATAAGCCCGTCCGCCGTGTATCGGTTTACCTCCTCGCCGTTTGTGGACAGCTCTATGCGGATAAGCTTTTCACCCAATGACTTTGACACAACAACGTCGTTTAAGGCGTGGAACGAAAACTGCACCTTATTTGCCTTTCTTACCTCCGCCTTTATCATCATCCTGTTTTCGATTTTGAAATCGCCGTTTAAAAATTTGGTGAGAGCCTCCTCCATATCGTCAATTTCAATCTCCGTCATAAAGCCTATCTTTCCGAGATTGATTCCGAGTATGGGTATTTTTCTTCTCGCGCATTCGGCGGCTCTTTGCAAAATTGTGCCGTCACCGCCCAAAACAACCAAATATTCTGCGTTTTCATATATTTCGGAGGCGGGAATATATTTGATATTCATTCCGAGAACGCTGTATGCCTCGTCCATATAAATATCGGCTTTATCGCTCAGAAATTCAACAAGGCGTCTTGTGTTTATCAAGCCGAAATCCTTGCTGTTATTGGGAATGACCGCTATTCTCATCATGAATTTCCACCTCCGCAATTCGGTTTAATGTTACTCACTTACGTAAAGATTTTCCTTGCTGCCGCCGAACATTTCATAAGCCGTTATAAGCTGATTATCCGTCACGACGTCTATATCGGAAAACACCTCGTCAATCTTCACCTGTGTGGCTATATCCAAAATTCCGTACGGAAACAGGCTGTGTTCTCTCTGGAAATCCTTTACCGCCTCTTTCAATTCCTCGTCAAAAATCCCGCTTGAAGAATCGCCGTCGTAAAATCCGAGTACGGATAACTTTTCCTTTGCTGATTTAACGTTATCGCCGGAGCTGCCGTAGGACGGCTTTGTTTCGTAGTCAAACGATGTGTAGTTTGATGTGTCTATTTTTGAGGTTTCGTTTTCAATCTCCTCATCCGGAGTAAGTCCCACATGGTTTATCTCGCTGCCGTTTCTCGTAATATACTGCGCGACGGTAATTTTAAATACCGATCCGTTCGTGAGCGGATACATATTCTGAATTACAGCCTTTCCGAATGTCGTTGTGCCGACCAATATTCCCGCGCCCGAATCCTGCACCGCGCTTGCTAAAATTTCCGACGATGACGCCGTGTTTTCATTCACAAGCACGATAAAATCAAATTCCTTTTCCGCAAGGTCGGAATTGTATGTTATATTGTATTCCGACTGCCTGTATTCAACGTCGATAATCTTACCCTCAGGCACAATCTGCTGTGCGATGCCTACCGCCGATGAAACCACTCCGCCGCCGTTATTGCGCAAATCGATAATAATATTTTCCACGTTGTTATCGCGCATTATATCAAGCATTTCCGCGAATTCGTCCGAGGTCGCGCTGCTGAAGGTTTCAATCTGTATATAGCCGATATTGCCGTTTAAAATGCCGCCCGACACGGTCGCCTGCTGAATCGTAGCCACGCGGGTCGTCATCAGCTCTATTTCCTCGCCGTCGCGAAGAACGGTTATATTAACGGTTGTGTTTTCCTCGCCTATAATAACCGAGCGGACCTGCTCCATGCTCCAGCCGGTAACGTCCACTCCGTCAACCTTGTAAATTTTATCGCCAATCTTGAAGCCTGCCTTTTCCGCCTTACTGTCCTCCTCCGCAAACGACAGTATCTCCACATAGCCGTCGTCCGACATTGCCATCACTATGCCTATGCCGTAATAGGTGTTCTCGATATTATCCTGGAACGCCTTGTATTCCTCCGCGGTATAAAACTCGCTGTAATCGTCCAGGCTTTCAAGAGTAGCCTTAAGCAGCTGAATAAGAAGAGGGTTATCGTCCTCAAGAAGCTTTGAGAGTCCCTGCGCCATTATGTAATCCTTGGTGTAGGTTTCATCTATATATCTTTCGGCTATATACCCCGCTATTTGATCAAACGCGATATATTCGCCGCTGTATTCTGTTTCATTTTCGGTTTCCGTTTCCGCCGCGGCAAACACGGTGCCGGAAGCTGCGATAACCGCCGCCAAAACCGCTGTTGTTATTCTTTTAAATTTCATTAGCTCTACCTCTTAACCACTGTTATTTTCATATCATTGAAATATTTTTCTCCTTGAACCGTCAAGGTGTATACAAGCTCGATTTTTCCTCCGCGCTCATCCAGCTCGGAAATAACGCGGTGCGTTTCAAGCTCCATTTCCATCGCGCCGTAAGGAAGCTCATACATAAACGTTTTTCTTGCTCCCGCCTTATATGCCATTGACGAGCTTATGCTCCCGCTGCGCTTTATAAGTATCTCCGCGCCGTCCGCCTTTATCATCGAGGACGTTCTGTCTCCGTCCGCTTCTGTTTTGTACATTATGTAGCGTTTGCCGTTTTTCTCGTGATAGCTGCCGTACGCGGTTTCCTCTATTATATCTGTTTTATTGTCAATCGTTTGCTTGTTTCTTACCGTAATACGATATTCGTTATCAGTATTTTTCAATGTCAATCTTATTCACCTGTCCGTTTATTTCTCTTTCAAGGAATATTCCTCCAAGCTCCTCAAATCCCGCTATATCGTCGCTTACGTAATATCTGTACCGCTCGCCGCATACAGTGCCGTCATTAAGCATATCCTCGTTGCCGAGCTTCTTTTTCAGGTACTTTGCCACCTCGGCGCCGGAATTTATCAGTGTGACCTCATCGCCCATATATTCGCGTATCACCCTTTCAAGCAAGGGATAATGCGTGCAGCCCAAAATAAGCGTGTCAACTCCTTGATTTCTTATATCCTCCAGATATTCCTCAACCAAAAGCCTCGCTACCTGCGTATCGGAATGCCCGTTTTCCACTATAGGCACAAACAGCGGACACGCTTTCGCAAAGGTATGCATTTCACTGTTATACGCTTTAATCTGCTTTTCGTACTCGCCGCTCTTTATTGTGCCCTGAGTTCCTATAATTCCGATTTTATTGTTCCTTGTCGCTCTTACCGCGGCATATACCGCCGCGTCTATAACACCTATAATCGGAATATCAAACTCATCCTTTATCGCCGGAAGTGCGGCGGAGCTTGCCGTTCCGCAGGCTATGACGATAATTTTTACGTCAAAGGTTTTGAGAAATCTTATGTCCCCGCGCGTATATTTTAAAATGGTGTCCCTTGAGCGCGTACCGTAAGGCACTCTGCCCGTATCGCCGAAATATATTATATTTTCATTCGGCAGCTCCTTCATTATTTGCTTTACGGCGGTCAATCCGCCGAGTCCGGAATCAAATACGCCGATGCTCTTGTTATTCATTATTTTACTCTCTTTTCCGCAAGCTCGATAAGACGGTCCAAAAGCTCGCTGTATTCAACTCCAACCGCGCCCCATAATTTCGGGTACATACTTATATTTGTAAAGCCGGGCAGGGTGTTTATTTCATTGAGAATAATGCTTCCGTCGTCGTGCTTTACAAAAAAATCCACTCTTGAAAGTCCGCTGCCGTCAAGCGCTTTAAAGGCTCTCACGGCATACTCTCTTATTTTTTCTATCGTTTCATCGGGCAGATTCGCCGGTATTTGAAGCTCGGTGGAATTGTCGTTATACTTCGCGTCAAAATCATAAAATTCAACCGTCGGCATAATTTCACCGACCGTTGCCGCCTTGACGTCCTCGTTTCCCAGAACCGCGCATTCAACCTCGTGACCGTCTATATTTTCCTCGACAAGTATTTTCCTGTCAAAGCGCGCCGCGTTTTCAAGCGCGCTCTTAAGCTCCGCTCTGTTGTGCGCCTTGCCGACGCCCACGGACGAGCCTGTTCTCGCCGGTTTCACGAAGCATGGATAGCCGAGCTTTTCCTCTATTTCATTCATTTTTATTTCAAAATCGTCTGTTTTGTTCACCACGACCCAGTCCGCCTGCGGTATATCCGCGCTCGCGAACACAATTTTTGACGCGGTTTTGTCCATTGAGTTAGCCGACGCCATCACGCCCATACCGACGTACGGAATATCCGCCATCTCAAACAGTCCCTGTATCGTTCCGTCCTCGCCAAACTCGCCGTGAAGCACGGGGAATACAACATCAATATGTATTTTTGTTATTTTATCACCGTCAAACACGATAACAGCCTTATCCTCCGCGTCCGGTGAAAGAACGGCTTTCTTTTTATGCTCGTTATCCCGCTCCCACGCGCCGCTTTCGATATTCGCCCGGTCGCCGCTGTAGAGATACCATGCGCCTTTTTTTGTAATTCCTATAAGCG
>JAJQAT010000215.1 GCA_021203665.1 Bacillota bacterium | reverse complement strand
ATGTTACGTTCATATACAACAAAGCCACCGATATGATAGAGTCGGTGGCTTTGTTGTATTTTTCTTATTTTTTACCGAGTTCTTTGGATTTTTTCATGCAGACATTCATAGCGTCTATCACGGCGTTTCTGAAGCCGTCCCTTTCAAGCGCCGCTACGGCGTCGATTGTGGTTCCGGCGGGTGAGCATACCATGTCTTTCAGCTCGCCGGGGTGCTTTCTCGTTTCAAGCACCATTTTCGCGCTGCCCATAACAGCCTGTGCCGCAAAGGTGTACGCCTGACTTCTCGGCATACCGCCCATAACAGCCGCGTCCGCCATTGCCTCAATCATCATAAATACGTACGCGGGCGAGGAACCGCTCACAGCCGTTACCGCATCCATAAGGTTTTCGGGCACTATCTCGCATTTGCCGAAGCTGTTGAAAATTTTCTCAATAACCGCGCTTTCCGATGAGGAAATATTTTTATTCGGTGAAACCGCCGACATTCCCTCGCCAACCAATGCCGGTGTATTCGGCATTACGCGCACAAGCTTTATATCTCTGCCGAACGCGTCCGTGAGAGCCTCGATTGACTGTCCCGCAACTATCGAAACAATTACCGTGTTTTCCGAAACGCTGTCCTTTATCTCGTTGATTACAAAATATACAAACTGCGGCTTTACGCATAAAAACAATATATCCGATTTTTCCGCCGTTTCTTTGTTATTTTTTGTGGTATTAACTCCGTACTCGGCGCTTATTTTCGCAAGCGCGGACGGGTTAGCGTCCGAAACAAGTATATCCGACGGCGCGGCAATCTGCGCGTTTACTATTCCGCCGATAATCGCGCCGCCCATATTTCCGCCGCCTATAAATCCCAATTTCATATTAATCTCCATTCCGCCGCCTTTAGGCGGCACAAACACTAAATCAGTAAAAATACCGGACGTGTAACCCGTCCGGTATTTTAATTTACAATTAAACCGGATATGTCTTATTCTCCATATCCACCAAATCCGCGTCTATTTTATACTTTTGAGCGCGTCTGTATTCAAAGAATTTAACCGCGACCTGACCGAACAGAGCGTATGACAATACGTCCTCGTCCTGTTCAATCCACTCCGCGCATTCCTTTCTCATCTGCTCAAGCTCGGGCTTAAGCAAATCAGCCGGACGGCAGGTAATTCTCTTCTCGTCGCCGATAATCTTCTTAACGATTTCCTCGGAAATTTCAGCCGGACACTTGCCGTATTCACCCTTTACAAGTCCCTTTGTTTCCTTTGAAACCATCTTATATCTCTCGCCCATAAGCACGTTAAGCACTGCCTGTGTGCCGACAATCTGCGATGACGGCGTAACAAGCGGCGGATAACCGAGGTCGGCTCTTACGCGCGGAACCTCCTTAAGAACCTCGTCATAGGCGTCCTCTCTGCCCTGCTGCTTAAGCTGCGATACAAGGTTTGAAAGCATACCGCCGGGAACCTGATACTTTAGGGTATTAACGTCAACGCCCATAACCTTTGTATTCATAAGCCCGCTCTTTATATATTCCTCTCTTAGCGGCTTGAAGTAATCGCAGATTTCAATAAGCTTATCCAAGTCGTAGCCCGTGTCGTATTCCGTGCCCTGCAATGCCGCAACCATAGGCTCCGTAGGAGGCTGTGATGTGCCCATCGCCAACGGCGACATAGCGCAATCGATTACGTCCACGCCCGCCTCGATAGCCTTTAGGTATACCATTGACGCCTCGCCGCTTGTGTAGTGTGTATGCAGCTGAATCGGGATTTTAACCTCTTCCTTCATCATCTTTACAAGGTCATATGTTACATACGGTCTTAAAAGTCCCGCCATATCCTTGATACAGATTGAATCCGCGCCCATTTCCTCAAGCTGCTTTGCCATTTTTACAAACTTCTCGTTTGTGTGGAATTCACTTGTGGTGTAGCACACAGTTGCCTGAACGTGACCCTTCTCTTTTTTACAAGCCTTTATGGCACATTCCAGATTACGTATATCGTTAAGCGCGTCAAATATTCTCAAAATATCAACGCCGTTCGCGATTGATTTCTGAACAAAATATTCAACTATATCATCGGCATAATGTCTGTATCCGAGTATATTCTGACCTCTGAAAAGCATCTGAATAGGTGTTTTCTTAGCCTTGTCCTTAATTTTTCTGAGTCTTTCCCACGGATCCTCATTGAGGAATCTGAGGCAGGAATCAAAGGTTGCGCCGCCCCAAGCCTCAAGTGAGTGGTAACCGATTTCGTCCATCTTCTCAACGATGGGAAGAATTTGGTCGGTTGTCATTCTTGTGGCGATAAGCGACTGGTGAGCGTCACGAAGGACTGTTTCGGTAATTTCTACCGCTTTTTTGCCTTTTGCCATTATATTTTCACTCCTTTATGTAATTTGTGCAAATGCGAAACCGCTTTTGCCCTGTATATCAAATATTGCTGAACATCGACAGGAACACGCCCGCCGCAACGGCGGAGCCGATAACTCCCGCGACATTCGGTCCCATAGCGTGCATAAGCAGGAAGTTTGACGGATTTTCTTTCTGTCCGACCGTCTGCGAAACACGCGCCGCCATAGGCACGGCGCTTACGCCCGCGCTGCCGATAAGCGGATTAACCTTACCCTTTGTAAGCCAGCACATAATATCGCCGAGGAACAAACCGCCCGCTGTCGAGAAACAGAACGCGATAAGTCCGAGAACGATAATTCCGAGTGTCTGCGCCGAAAGGAAGCTTGATGCCGTCGCCGGCGCTCCGACCGTTACGCCGAGGAAGATTGTAACGATATTCATAAGCTCGTTTTGAGCCGTCTTCGCAAGTCTGTCCGCGACTCCCGATTCTTTGAGCAAATTGCCGAGCATCAGACAGCCGACAAGCGATACCGCGTCTGGGATAATCAACGCTACAACTATTGTTACTATAATCGGGAACAAAATCTTCTCCGTTTTTGAAACGGGTCTGAGCTGTTCCATTACAATCATTCTGTCCTTTTTACGGGTCATCAGCTTCATAATGGGCGGCTGAATAACCGGTATCAGCGCCATATAGGAATAAGCCGCAACCGCGATTGCCGGAAGCAATGACGGAGCAAGCGATTTTGTAACGTAAATCGCCGTGGGGCCGTCCGCGCCGCCGATAATACCTATCGATGCCGCCTCCTTAACGCCGAAGCTGATTGACGGGATAAGTGCGCTTAAAACAAGCGCGCCGACGAATGTGAAGAATACGCCGAACTGCGCCGCCGCTCCGAGAAGAATACTTTTCGGATTGGCGATTAGCGGACCAAAGTCCGTCATACAGCCTATACCTATAAATATAAGCGGAGGATAAATACCCAGCTTAACGCCCAGATACAGCAAATCAAGCAATCCGCCCTCTCGGCATATCATCCCGACGTCCAACGAATGTCCGTCTATAAAATACTGCGAATCGGTAAACCATTCCGTGTGCATCATTATCGCGCTGGAATCCTTTATCATCGGCAAATTGGTAAGCAGCATACCGAACGCTATAGGCAATAGCAGCAGCGGCTCAAATTTCTTTACTATCGCAAGATACAAAAGCACGCAGGCTATCGCAAGCATAATGATGGTCTTTATCGCCTCGGAGCCGCTTGAAAGCCATGTTCCGCCGTTTGAGATGAGCGCGTAAAATCCTGTATTCTGAAAAAAATTTAAAAAGCTTTCTAACACTGTTTTGTCACCACTTTCTATAATTTAGTCGCACTCGTATCAGTTTACGGAAACTATTACGTCGCCGCTGTTTACGCTGTCGCCGGCTGATACGCTTACGCCCGCAACGGTACCGTCAACACCCGCGAATATCTCATTTTCCATTTTCATCGCTTCAAGAACCGCGACAAGCGTTCCGCTTTCAACCTTATCGCCCACGTTGACCTTTACCGATACAATCGTACCGGGCATCGGAGCGGTTACCTGCTTAGCGCCCGCTACCGGAGCAGCCTTGGGAGCGGGAGCCGCTTTGGGAGCAGGAGCTGCCGGTGCCGGAGCTGCGGGAGCAGCAGCCGGAGCCGGCGCGGCAACGCCGCCGACCTCTTCAACGTCAACCTCATATGTTTTTCCGTTTACTGTGATATTAAACTTTCTCATTGTATTTACCTCCTTAGAATCTGTTATTTATTGTTTCGGTAACACCCGCTCTGTTCCACGCGGGCATCTTATTATCCGTTCGTCTGTATGACTTAATACGCAGATTGTATGTAGACGTATTAAGGCTCGCGGCAACAGCCGCCGTAAGCACCGCTATAAGCTCTTCCTCGTCCGTTTCTTCGACCGGTGCGGAAGCAGCCGCCGGTTCCTGAGCAGGCGCCGGCGCCGGCTCGGCAGCCGCTTTCTTTTGCTTGTTCGGGTCCTTATAGAAAATAACCTTGAACAAATACAATACCAGCATAAGTATTATAAGAACCGAAAATACTATCACAAGACCGATAACCGTGGTTTGACCGCCCGTTGCAAGAGCCTCTCCGAGCGACAAATCCTGACCTGTCAATAAGCTTTCTGAATACATAATCAAAATCTCCTTTCAACAATTAAACAGGAAGATTTCCGTGCTTTTTAGCCGGTCTTGAATCGCGCTTTGATGCAAGCATTTCAAGAGCCGCGATAATTCTCGGTCTTGTTGAGTCCGGCTCGATTACATCGTCCACGTAGCCTCTTCTCGCCGCCTCGTAGGGTGACGCGAATTTATTTCTGTATTCCTGTATCTTCTCATTGCGTGTCGCAACAGGGTCGGAGCTTTCCTTTATGTCATTCTTGAAAATAATGTTAGCCGCGCCCTCGGGACCCATTACCGCTATTTCAGCCGTCGGCCACGCCATTACCATATCCGCGCCGAGATTCTTTGAATTCATCGCTATGTACGCGCCGCCGTAAGCCTTTCTCAAAATCACGTTAATCTTGGGGACCGTCGCCTCTGAGAACGCGTAAAGCAGCTTTGCGCCGTGTCTTATAATTCCGTTTTGCTCCTGCTCAACGCCGGGGAAATATCCCGGAACGTCCGTAAGAGTAACAAGCGGAATATTGAAGCTGTCGCAGAAACGTACAAATCTTGCCGCCTTGTCCGAGGAATTAACATCAAGCGAGCCTGCCATTACCTTGGGTTGGTTTGCCACTATGCCTATGACCTGTCCGTTCATTCTCGCAAAGCCGACAACTATATTCATCGCAAAGCCTTCCTGTACCTCAAGGAAATCTCCGTTGTCAACAAGCTCCGCAATAACCTCTTTTACATCGTATGCCTTGTTTGCCTCGTCCGGAACAATGCTTGTCAGCTTTTCCGAAAGACGGTTAATTTCGTCCGTTGAAGGCTCATACGGTGCCTCCTCAAGATTGTTTGACGGCAGATATGAAAGAAGCTTTCTTATCTTTGCGATACATTCCTCGTCATTTGCCGCCTTGAAGTGAGCAACGCCCGACTTCGACGTGTGAGTATCCGCGCCGCCAAGCTCCTCGCTTGTCACGTCCTCGCCCGTTACGGACTTGATTACCTGCGGACCCGTTATAAACATCTGGCTTGTTTTTTCAACCATAAATATGAAATCCGTTATAGCCGGCGAATAAACCGCGCCGCCCGCGCAGGGTCCCATTATTACGGAAATCTGAGGAATTACGCCGCTGTTCACGGTGTTTCTGTAGAATATTTCTCCGAATCCCGAAAGAGCGTCTATTCCCTCCTGGATTCTCGCGCCGCCCGAATCGTTCATTCCGATAATCGGAGCGCCCATCTTAGCCGCCATATCCATAACCTTACAGATTTTCTTTGCGTGCATTTCACCGAGTGAACCGCCTATTACCGTGAAGTCCTGAGCGTAAACGTATACAAGACGTCCGTCAACCGTACCGTAGCCGGTTACAACGCCCTCGCCCGGAGCCTCTACGCGGTCCATGCCGAATTCCGTGCATCTGTGAGTTACAAACGCGTCGATTTCGACAAAGCTGCCCTCGTCAAGGAGCATATTAATTCTCTCTCTTGCCGTCAGCTTGCCGCTGTCATGCTGTTTTTTGATTTTTGCTTCGCCGCCGCCTTTTTCGATAACACTTCTGCGGTATTGAAGCTCAGTCAATTTATCAACTGTTCCCATGATTTAACCTCCATTGTCTGAAAAATTAGAGATAAAATTTGTAAAATTTATACCTATTATACATTATACATTATTACGGGGTTTTTTTCAATCATTTTTGCGTCTTTTTTTCATAAGTTAGCTTTCAAAAATAACATGAATTTTGTGTTGTAAATTTGTGTATCATACACAAAAAACGGACCTTGAAAAAAGTCCGTTTGCTTTTCTATGAATTCATCAGGTAATTTACCTCGTGGCTTGTAAGGTGGCGCCATCTGCCGACGGGCAGGTTTCCGAGCTCCACGGTGCCTATTTTTATCCTCTTAAGTCCCACAACCGTACAGCCGACAGCCTCAAACATTTTGCGAACCTGACGGTTTTTTCCCTCGTGTATCGTTATTTTTACGGTCGTCCTGCCGTCCGCGGCGTCAAGGATTTCAGCCTGCGCGGGCGATGTTTTAAAATCGTCTATATAAACTCCGCTTCGCAGCTTATTTATTCCGCCTATGCTTATGCCTCCCTTTATTGTCGCTATATACGTCTTATCCATATGAAATTTCGGGTGCGTGACCTTGTTGGTAAATTCGCCGTCGTTTGTAAGCAAAAGAAGTCCCTCGGTTTCGTAATCAAGCCGTCCCACCGGAAATATCCTGACGTCCTCAATATCGTTTTTTATAATATCCACCACCGTCGGGCGGTCAAACTGGTCCTTTACGGTTGACACGTATCCCGCGGGCTTGTTAAGCATTATATAATACTTTTTATTTTTTATCTTTAGCGGTTTTCCGTCCAATGAAACATTGTCCGCGCCTATTTCAACCTTAACTCCCTGCTCTGTAATCTTTTTGCCGTTTACCTTAACTCTTCCGTCGTTAATCATCGTTTCGGCGGCGCGCCTTGACGCGGCTCCGCTCATAGCTATATATTTTTGTAGTCTTACTGTTTCTCCCATTGTTTTTTCCTTTCCGCATTATGCAAGTAATCTTTTCACTACGTGTGTAAAACTGTTATAAAAGCTGTTTTTCAGCCGTATTTCGCTTACCTCCCTTATTTCCGACTCGGATATTATATCCACGCTGCCCACAGCCAGCTCGTTACAGCGTATTTCCAAATATCCCACCTTTTCGCCCGCGTTTATCGGTGCCTTTAAATCTTCCGACATATGAGAGATTATCTCATAATCTACCTTGTCGCGCTCCTTAAAAGCGACGGTGAAATCCTCCGCGGCAACCATACTGTACCTTTCTCCGTCTATTTCGGCGATTTTAACTTTCATACCCTTTTCTATTATTTTTTTCGGGTAATGCTCATCAAAGGCGTAATCAAGCATTTCGATATGGTCGTTCCAATCGTTGCCGTCGCCGAGCGTAACGGCTATAAACTCCATACCGTCCCGCCGTGCCGCGGATACAAGACAGCGTCCCGTCGCTTTGGTATATCCCGTTTTTACGCCGGTTGCTCCCTCGTAAAGGCTGAGCATTTTATTATGATTCGACTGATACAGCGTTTCGTCACTGCCTATAGGCGTTATTTGATAGGTCTTGGTTGACACTATTTCACGAAAATCCGGAATCGACATCGCGTATCTCGCGATAAGTGCCAAATCATACGCGGTTGTAAAATGCTCGTCATCGTCCAATCCGCTCGGATTCGCAAAATGCGTGTTTCTAAGTCCCAATTCCAACGCCTTTTCATTCATTAATTCCGCAAAATCCTCCGCGCTTCCGGCAATATGCTCCGCTATCGCCATCGCCGCGTCATTTCCGGAATTGAGCATAAGCCCGTAGAGCATATCCCTCATATAAATACGGTCGTTTTCGGAAATATATGCAGCGGACCCCTCTTGATTCGCGGCATTGGCGCTTACGGTGATTATCTCGTCCGGTTCGCTGTTCTCCAATGCCACTATAGCCGTCATAATTTTTGTGGTGCTTGCCATCGCGTGCCTTTGATTGATGTTTTTTGAAATCACAACATCTCCCGTTTGCGCGTTTATGACGCACGCGCAGTCCGCGCTTTCAGCCATTGCAAATACCCTTATGCCGAAATTCAT
>JAJQAT010000081.1 GCA_021203665.1 Bacillota bacterium | reverse complement strand
ATTATATAAAGGAGTGAATACCATGGAATTTAATGAAACAATGAAAATTAACCTTGAATTCGACAAGGAAAAGGAAGTCAGAGAGATAGTTGCCAAGGTATACGAGGCACTGAAGGTAAAGGGGTATGACCCCATAAGCCAGATAGTGGGCTATATACTCTCGGGCGACCCGACATACATAACCAGCTATAACGGAGCAAGAGGGCTGATTGTTAAAATAGAGCGCGACGAGCTTTTGGAGGAGTTCGCGAAAACGTATATTAAAACACTGTAATTAAACTGCAAAAGAATTATCCGCCTTTATTCGGGCGGATAATTTTACAAATAGGAAAAATTATGGAAGAAAAATTTATGAAGGAAGCGGTAAAGCAGGCAAAAAAGGCGGCGGCGATAGGCGAAACGCCTATAGGCGCGGTAATCGTGCATGACGGCAAAATTATAGCACGCGGCTATAACAAGCGCGAAACTAAAAAAAACGCCCTGCTCCACGCCGAAATTATCGCGATAAACAAGGCGTGCAAAAGGCTCGGCGGCTGGCGGCTGCCAAGCTGCGATATGTATGTCACTCTTGAGCCATGCCCGATGTGCGCCGGCGCGATTATAAACTCGCGAATAGATAATGTATACTTCGGCGCGTTCGATAAAAAATCCGGCTGCTGCGGCTCAGCCGCCAATCTGTTTGAAAAGGGACTGTTTAATCACGATGTCCATTTCGAGGGCGGGATTATGGAAAACGAATGCGCGGATATTTTGTCGTCATTCTTTAAGGAGCTGCGTCAAAAGAAAAAGAAGTAGGCTGTTTTAATCAATAGCCCGCTTCTTTTATTTTAACCAAAAATTTACTTTTTTCTTTCGTCCGTCCAACCCAAATATGTCGTCTCCAGGCGGTAAATCGGCATACCCGCCTCCAAGAAACGCTGCTCGTACTCGGTCATCACATTACCCTCAAAATCGGAATTGTGCAAATCGAGGCTTATATTCTCCAGCTTATAATTTTCCTCTGCAAAGGAATTAAGCGAAAAATCAAAAAGAGCCTTGTTGTCGGTCTTGAACCATATATAATCGCCCTGCATAAGCACTGCCTTATAGCGGTCAAGAAAACGCTTATGCGTCAGTCTGCGTTTTGCCTGCTTTTTCTTTTTCCACGGGTCGGAGAAATTCAGATAGATTCTTCTTATCTCGCCGAACGAAAAAATATCCTCTATATTTTCCGCGTCCATATCGGTGAAAAGCACATTGGAAAGTCCCGCCGCCTTTGTCTTTTCCATAGCCATAACAATTACGTCCTCAACCTTTTCGATAGCTATGAAATTGACGTCGGGATACATCTTTGCCATACCGACGATAAAATTACCCTTACCGCAGCCGATTTCTATATGTATCGGATTGTCGTTGCCGAAACGCTCCGACCATTTCCCCTTGTATTCCCGCGGCTCTCTTATCCATATATCGGAGCAGCGCTCCATTCTCTCGCCGCAGTTTTTCTTTTTCCTCATTCTCATAAAATCTTTACCTCAATTTAAATTTCAGACCGCATACATTCGGTACAAAACAGTTTTTATTTGTCATCATAATGACCCTTGCACTGTTTAACGATAATCATACCGTTATCAACTTCATAAACAAGTCTGTCTTTATCATTTATTCGCCTGCTCCAGTTATTGGAGTCTCCTCTTAAAGGCTCGGGTTTGCCCTCGCCGTCAAACGGATTTCTCATTATATCCTTTAACAGTGCATTTATTTTCTTCAGCGTTTTTTTATCTTGGGTCTGCCAATATAAATATTCCTCCCACGCATCTTCGGCAAATGTAATTTTACTCAACCTCCATTGCCTCCAATTCTTCCATTGTTTTGGTTATTACCTTTCCGTCTTTCACCTGAGAATCCGCTTTTTTAATTTGTTTCATGTTTTTTTCCGAATAAAACGGATCAAGCGGCGCGGCAATATCAAAAGGAATACGTCTTTCTCTTAATGCTTTTTTAGCGTAAATCATAAAGAAGGTTGTCAAATTCATTCCCATTTCATCACACATATCGTCCAATTCTTTTTTCATATCATCATCAAATCTAAGACTTATCGTTGTCATTATAACCACTTCCTTTCACTGTTAGTATATCACATTTTGAAAGCATTTGCAACAATTTTAATTAAATTTCTTTCAAAACGCATTTTTTGTAAGCAAAAAAAGAACCGGATTTTTAAATTCGGTTCCTTTTAATTCAGCAATCCTTTTCCTCGTACTCCTTTACCAACAGCGCGCGCACATATCCTCGGGATTTATCGGTTGAATCTATGTAAAATCCGCGCCCGTAGTAAAAACGTATAAGCGAGGTTATCTTTGAACCGGTGTGCAGCTTTATATGGGTAACACCCTTTTTTATCATTATCCTGTCCACCAGGTTCATTATCGATTTGCCTATACCGTTATTTTGACTTGTAACCTTAACGGCAAAGCGCGAGAGATATGCCGTTTTATCCGGAAATACCTCAACTCTGACGCTGCCCACAGGCTCTCCGTCGGATAACGCTATGAGAACAACCTTTGTGTCTATATCCTTTTTTACGTCGTTATATGATTCCTCAAGCGCCGCGAGCTTTTCCACGCCGGACATCTGCTGATACTTAACAAACGCCTCGCGCGTTATATTCATTATCGCGGGTATATCGCCGTAATTCGCAAGACGAACCTGAAACAACGACTGAAAATCATTTTCCATCAAAGCACTCCCCTTATCAGCCCATCAAGGCAGCCATAACCGCTTTTTGAGCGTGAAGTCTGTTTTCCGCCTCGTCAAAAATGACACTGTGCGCGCCGTCTATTACCTCCTCGGTAACCTCAAAGCCTCTGTACGCGGGCAGACAGTGCATAAATATCGCCTCGCTGTCGGCATGGGCAAACAGCTCGCCGTTTACCTGATACGGCGTGAATATTCTCTGTCTTTCCGCCTTTTCAGCCTCTTGTCCCATCGATACCCACGTATCCGTATACACAACATCGGCGCCCTTTACAGCCTCCTTGGGGTCGCAGGTGAGAATCAGCTCCCTGCCCGACCTTTTGAAATCGTCCTTTGCGTTTGCCACTACCTCCGCGTCACATTGGTAATCCTCCGGTGTCGCAACGGCGCAGTCAAGTCCCGCCTTGGCACAGCCGTACATCAGCGAATGAGCCATATTGTTTCCGTCGCCGATATACGCGAGCTTCAATCCCTCAAGCCTTCCCTTATGCTCATACGCCGTCATAAGGTCGGCAAGCACCTGGCACGGGTGCAGCAAATCCGTAAGCGCGTTTATAACCGGAATATCCGCGTACTTAGCCAAATCAAGCACGTCCTGATGCGCGTATGTGCGAATCATTATGCCGTCAAGCATTCTTTCAAGCACCTTTGCCGTGTCGTAAATGGTTTCGCCTCTGCCGAGCTGTATATCGTTCGACGACAAAAACAGCGGATAGCCACCGAGCTGAGTCATGCCCACCTCGAACGACACCCTCGTGCGCGTTGACGATTTTGTGAATATCATGCCGAGCGTCTTTCCCTTTAGGATGTGATGCTCCTTGCCGCTTTTTTGTTCCTTTTTCAGCTTTATGCCAAGCTCAAGAAGCTCCTTTACCTCCTCGGCTGTCAAATCGTGTAAACTGATTAAATCCTTCATTTTAGTCCTCCATTCCGCCGCCAACGGCGGCTTAAACTCTAACGTGGAAAAGAAGCAAGCAGATTGCTGTTATGAGGAGCGCAGTCGTATGTGTATACTTCAAGCTCCGAATAATAGCGAGATGCGCCGCTTATTTTTCACGTTAATCCTCCAAAACCTTGTCCAATTCATCTATAAACAAGTCCGCGTCGCTTTCCGTTATGATAAGCGGCGGAGCTATTCTTATCGTGTTTCCTCCGCAAAGGCTTGTCAAAAAGCCGTCGGCAAACAGAGTGTTAAACACGGCTTTCGCGATTTCGTCCTTGAGCTGTATGCCTATAAGCAGTCCGGCGCCTCTGACCTCGGTTATTTTGTCCCCGTGCTTTTCGGCAAGAGCCGACAGCCTTTCCGTAATATACGCGCCCATTTTGGCGGCGTTTTCAACAAGGTTTTCCTTTTCATATATATCAAACACCGCAAGTCCCGCCGCGGCGGCAAACGGGTTGCCGCCGAAGGTGGTGCCGTGGTCGCCCGGCTCAAACGCGGAGGATACCTTTTTGCCCGCGCATACCGCGCCTATCGGGATTCCGCCGCCCAGTGCCTTTGCGCAGGTGAATATATCCGGCTCCACGCCGTACATCCGGTACGCAAACAAATGTCCCGTTCTTCCCATACCGGTCTGAACCTCGTCAAATATCAGAATTATATCCTTTTCATCGCAAAGCTTTCTCAGCTTTTGCACGTATTCCCTATCCATCGGGTGTACTCCGCTTTCGCCTTGGATAAGCTCTATCATAATCGCCGCGGTTTTATCCGTAACCGCCGCGGAAATCGCGTCAAAATCATTAGGCTTTACCTGCTTAAAGCCCGGTGTAAGCGGCTTATACGGCTTTTGATATTTTTCCTGACCGGTTGCCGCCACGGTCGCGAGAGTTCTGCCGTGAAACGATTTATCCAGCGTTATTATCTCGTATTTTTCAACGCCCTTTTTATAAAAATAAATCTTCGCCAGCTTAAAAGCTCCCTCATTCGCCTCTGCGCCGCTGTTCGCGAAAAACACCTTATCCGCGCAGGTACTCTCCACAATCCTTTGTGCGAGCCTTGCCTGGTTCTCTATGTAATAAAGGCTCGACGTGTGTATAACCTTGTCAAGCTGATTTTTCAGCGCGGATATAAATTCCTTATGTCCGTGACCGAGCGCGTTTACCGCTATTCCGCCCAAAAAATCATAATAGACCCTTCCGTTTTCGTCAAACAGCTTAAGTCCCTCGCCTCTTTCAAAGCATACCGGAAGTCTGTCGCCGAATGTGTTCATATAATATTTTTTATCAAGCCGTATAATCTCTTCAAGCATTTCTATTTCCTCCAAAATTCAAATACGATATTGATTATACTACTGTTTGAATAAAAATGCAAGCATTTTTTCAAAAAAGTTTAAAATAAATAAAAATACCGTATAATTATTCGTAGTTATTGAATAACTATACGGCATTTTGAATATTTACTCAAATAAATTCGTCAATAGCATCCTCGTAATCGTCAAGAGAATGCGCACCGACGAGCTTTTTGACCGGCTTGCCGTCCGAAAATAATATTACGGTGGGTATCGACACAATCGCGTTCTGCGCCGCAATCGCGCCCTCCGCGTCAACGTTTACCTTGCACACCTTTACCCTGCCGTCATATTCCTCGGCAAGCTGAGATATTATCGGCGCCAACATTTTGCACGGTCCGCACCACGATGCCCAAAAGTCCACCAGCACGGGTATATCGGACTTTAGCACCTCGCCCTCGTAATTTGCGCTTGTTAATTCTTTTTCCATTTATTTTTCCTCCTTAAATAATTTATCTGTATGATTGAAATGTGGAATACAGCCTGTTTACGGCTCCCGAATCATATATTGTTTTTTCGGAATATCCCGTGTCGCTTGATGTATACTGCTTTATTGTTGTTCCCGTTCCGGTTACGGTATATACGTTTATAATCATATCGCCGCTGTCCTTCTGCACCACCTCGTAATACACACTGCCGTTGCTCACGTACTGGTCGTAGAGCGTGAAATATTCGCCGTTTCCGTCGGACACCTCTACAATCCATTTTTGCCCGTCGTCCCATATTATCTCGCCGTCGCTTTTCTGCGCCGACGTGTACAGCGTGACTGTTCCCAGTCCCGCGGCGTTATACGCGTGGTCAACCACAGTCCACGTTTCGTCCGCCGACGACGCCGACGACGCGCTTATCTCGCGCGTTTCTATTTCAGACGGAGCCTCCTCCTTCGGCGGTTGACTGCTCTCGGTTTCCTCTTCCTCGGACTGAATATTTTCACCCTCTTCAACCATGCCGCCCGTTTCGCGCGGCGTTGCCGAAGCTATGCTGCTCATCTGAACCTTTTGCCCCGCTATGTATCCTCCCGCGAAAAGCGCGCAGGCAAGAATAACCGCGCCTACCGCCGCAAATACCTTTTTCATTATTCCGTCGCCTCCATATCCACATATTTTTTATCCGTTTTTTTACAAACCGCCCTTGCATTTGTTATATCTGTAATATCCGCGATGATTTTTTCCGTCATATCAATCGGAGAGGATATTACGAACGTAACAAGATCCTCGTAAATCGTATCTTCAAGCATATATCCCTTTGAGGCGATTTCGTGCTGCAGCTTGCCCAAAAGAGTATAATCCGCCTTTACGGAAACAATATCGCACAGCTGTCTTTTAATAATTCCCGACGCGGCAAGTCCCTGCTTTGCCGACGCTCCGTATGTATGCACAAGTCCGCCGATACCCAAAAGCGTCCCGCCGAAGTAGCGCGTAATCACCGCTATAACGTCCACAATGCCCGACTTGCGTATCGCGTCAAGCACGGGCATTCCCGCCGTTCCGGACGGCTCGCCGTCGTCGCTGTAGCGGAAAATATTGTTTTCGTCGATGACATACGCGTATACATTATGCGTCGCGTCCGAATATTGGGAACGCATTTCGGCGAGGAACGCCAACGCGTCCTCCTCATTATCAACCGGCTTTACATTCGCGATAAATTTTGATTTTTTTTCAATGAGCAGCGATTGCGACTGCTCCCTTACGGTTTTGTATACGTCCTTTTTTGACATCTTATTGTAATTCCCATAACCTTTCCCTGCAAATCGCGAAAAATCGGCTTTAATATATCGTATTCACAAAGCTATATGATATACTCCCTTATTTTGCCGTACATCTCGGAATCCGCCATAAGCTCGATAACGGTGCCGTTTTCGCCGTACTCCTCCGAAATAACCTTTTGCGTTTCGTGCAGCCTGCTTACAAGCGCTCCGCCGCTGTACGGAATACAGACTCTCACGCGCTGTTTTTTGCCCGGCGCGGCATCGGCTACAGCCTCAATCAGCTTATCTATGTTTATTTTTTCCTTGGCGCTTATATATACCTCCCTGTCACTCTTCAATGAAGTGACGGGATATTCGCCGAGTCTGTCGCATTTGTTAAACACCGCGATAACGGGTTTTCCCACTGCGCCTATATCGGACAGCACCTGCTCGACAACGGTAATCTGATTATCCGCCTCCTCGCACGACGCGTCGATTACGTGCAGAAGAATATCCGCCACAACAGCCTCTTCAAGGGTGGACTTGAACGCCTCTATAAGATGATGCGGCAGCTTTCGTATAAATCCGACCGTATCGACAAGCAATATCCTGCGGTTATCGTCAAGGGTAATCGCGCGCGACGTGGGGTCAAGCGTGGCAAAGAGCTTATCCTCCGCGAACACACCCGCGTCCGTCAGCGTGTTTAACAGGGTTGATTTTCCCGCGTTTGTGTATCCCACAAGCGCCGCCGTTATAATGCCGTCCTTTTTTCTGCGCGCGCGGATAAGTCCGCGGTGCTTTTTCAGTTCCTTGATTTCCTCCTCAAGGGCGGAAATTCTTCGGCGGATATGACGTCTGTCATTTTCAAGACGCGTTTCGCCCGGACCTCTTGTGCCTATTCCCGCGCCCGTTCGGCTCATTTCCGCGCCGAATCCGCGCAGTCTGGGAAGTCTGTATTTAAGCTGAGCAAGCTCCACCTGCAGCTTACCCTCGCCGCTTTTCGCGCGCATCGCGAAAATGTCGAGTATCAGCATAGAGCGGTCAAGCACCTTTATTTCAAGAAAATCCACTATATTCCGCATCTGCACCGGCGACAGCTCGTCGTCAAAAACAACCGCGTCGGCATCGAGAGCCTCGGCGGCGTTTTTCAGCTCCTCCAGCTTTCCGATACCCATATAGGTCGCCGTTTCCAAATCGGGCTTGTTTTGTATCATTTCGCCCACGACTTCTCCGCCCGCCGTCTTTACCAGCTCGCCGAGCTCGCGCACAGACTGCTCGGTGGTATCCCAAAGCCTGTCTTTAATTCCGCGGTGCACTCCCGCCAGTATCACGCGTTCCTTTTTTTCATCCATGCGGTCCATATTACCTCGCTTTTGTTTTACTTATATTTAGTATAACAAAAAATCGCGGTTAAGTATACCCCTTATCGAGAAAATTTAAAAAAAATTAAAAATTTGTAGGTTTTGTTTAATCTATATAAAACATTCGTTT
>JAJQAT010000206.1 GCA_021203665.1 Bacillota bacterium | reverse complement strand
CAAGTCTGACGAGGCTCAAAAAGCCGTGAACGCGCTTACGCGGGCGGGGATTATTAGAGGCGTAAGCGATACGGAGTTTGCGCCGGACGCGGCTGTAACGCGTGCGGAAGCGGCGGCGCTGCTGCTTCGGATGACGGCGCAGTCGGATGCGGACGGAAACGGCGGCTTTTCCGATGTGACGGAGGATATGTGGTATTACGACACAGCCGGAGCGAGCAAAAAATACGGTATCATTTCGGGATTTGAGGATAACACCTTCCGCGGCGACGACCGGATTTCAAAGGTGCAGCTTATATCGCTTGCGGCGAGAGCCTTGAAAAACGAAAGGAATGTGACCGCGTCCGAAACGGAAAATACCTACGACGCGCCCGAATGGGCGGCGGAGGAAATTGCGCTGGCGCTCAATAGCGGACTTATAACCGAAAACGATCTCTCAGATTTGAACACCCCCATATCCCGAGCCGACGCGGCGGTTATTTTGTATAGACTGTATGATAGGATTTAGGCGCATTCGCAGAATATATATTTGCTATTTTTAATGAAAATCATTGCATTGAAATACATATTTTAACAATAAGTTAAGACGGTATGCGGATTACAAAACATTATTCCAATAATGCGTGGGAGTGAACATAAGTGAATACGATATTGTATATCGGTGAAAAGTCCGGATTTTCCGAACAGCTCTCAAATTATCTTATCCGAGACGGCATCGCCGTCGAGATTCAAAACACAACTGAAGATTGTACAAGCCGCATTTTGAGCGGCTTGTACAGTCTTGTTATGATAGACACGTCATTTTGCGTCGATTGGATTTTTACCGTTGTTCAAATTCGGCAAGCGAGTGATATTCCGATTATATTGGCAGAGAATGACAGAAATCAAGCAAACGCGATAACGGCTTTTAAAATAGGCGCGGACGATTATCTGTTGAAGTCGATTGGCGTTTTGGAGATTTCCTTGCGCATAGCGGCGTTTGTCAGACGCTGCGGGGCAAATAAAAATATAGAAAAACCGAAAAAGGAAACGATATTTAAAGACTTGAGGATTGACGAATACAGCCGAACAGTTCGGAAAAACGGTAAGGAATTGGAGCTTACAAAGACGGAATTTGAGCTTTTGCTTTTTCTTGTCCGTCATAAAGGACAGGTTTTAACAAGAGAGTAGCTTTGCGGAAGCGTGTGGCGGGATGAATATATTGCCGATGACAAAAGCGTTATATCCCATATCCACAGACTGCGTATGAAAATCGAGGACAATCCGTCGGAACCGCGGTATATATTGACGGTGCGCGGCAACGGATATAGATTTAATGCGAAATAAAGCTGAGTGGCACAAACAAAAACTATATTGAAAACTAAGTTTAATAACAGAATGGAAGGGTGTATTTTAATGAGAAAATCAATAACAATATTATTATCGCTGATGACCGTTTTTATGGCGTTATCGGCTACAAATGTATTATCGGCTGATGAAACTTATAATACCGGTCTTGGCGATATGACAGACGAAATGAAAGAAATATTAGAGGAAAACGGACGTATTAAAGGGATTGATAATGATAATGACTTGACATTATACAGTGTATTACCATCAAGCGTAGATAACAGCGAGAGCGAATATTTTCCCGAAATAGGAGATCAGGGCAATTATGGCTCATGTGTGGCATATGCAACTACATATTATCAAATGTCATACACTATATCAAAGGCGTTGGATACAAAATATGTATTTAATCCTTTATGGACATATTCATTGATAAACGCAGGGGCAGACGACGGCTCATATGTTATTGATGCATATGACCTTATAAGCAATTTGGGAGTGCCTTTGTATGATGAATTCACAGGCGATGCGCTTGAGCCGGAACCTAATGCAGATGTATGGAAATCAGCAATGAAGTATAAAATTGATCCGGATAACGACAGTGATAATTGGTATGAGGTCTGCGATGACGGTGATACAGATGCCTTTATCAACAGTGTAAAATTGAAGCTTAACGATGGGGATATTTTAACCACAGGAACACTTGCAAATTGGTGGTATGGGGAAAATAAAGGTGAAGATGTTACGCTTTCCAAAGACGGCGTAACAATAGATGATGATTATGGAATACCATATATTTACAACAAGGACTCAGATGAAGGAAGACATTTGGTGACTATTGTAGGATATGATGATGATATTGTGATGTCATATACCTACGATGGACAAGAATATACGACAACAGGTGCGTTTAAAATTGCAAATTCGTGGGGTGACTATTGGGGCAATGATGGGTTTGCCTGGGTTGCTTACGATGCATTCTATAAATCTTCATCAAACAGACCGAGCGAACACGATGGCTATGGCTTTACGAGCGCTTGGTACGGAAGCGAAAGCGTTTATTATATTATGGAGCTGGATGACGATTATGAATTATACACTCCTCAGTATACGATGTCGCTCGAAATGGACAGTACCAGTCTTCGTTCTATGTATTTGTACTATAAAACAAAAGAAAATGGGAGCTCAAGTTTTTCATCACAAAAAACTTTATTTAGCGAAGATAAAATATTTTCTTTGAGATCTTCATCCCACCACGAATTTCCTACAAGTTATACCGGAGAGATTGCTGTTGATATAAGTGATATGGCAGATTACATGAGCATTTCCGATGATTATTTTTGGGAAATAGATACAAATAAATCAAACGATATGACTGCCAAATTTTGCAATTCCGATGATAGCCTTTTAAATTCGTCAACAGGTACCGAATGGTACGAACAACATGAGCATACTTTCAGTAATGCTGTCAGCGACAGTGCTGTAGGCGATATAACAAGAAAGTGTTCTGTCTGCGGCAAAACAATAACTGTAAAGTTGTCGAAGAATTTTGAAAGCGGCGTGGATACGTCGCAATGGTTTAATAACGGTAACGCAGTATTGTCTTCCGTGACGGAGGATGACGGCAATACATATATGCAAATTGATTATGAAAAGAGTGACGGCAGCGAATATAATTACTATGGGGTGTTTTTTCCCGATAATATTGATAATATGAATATATCGGGCAATATGTATATGAGCTTTGACATATATTTTGGCTCAAATTCTGAAGATTTGATGTTGACTAATGCTTCAAGTTATGACGAAGCCATGGACAATGCAACCCGTAATTATGTATTAAGATTGTGTAGGCGTAACGATAGTTTGGCATTTGGAGGTTCATTGAAAAATTACAACAACAGATACTTTTTTTATGATGATGATGGAGAATTTGTGTCGGCAGATGATAAATGGTTTACAGTTGAAATTTATGCAAATATAAGTGAAACGGGAGCGCAAAGTATATATGTAAAAGACAGAGACAGCGGTGACCTTATAGTTAAGGTTGAGGAATTTAATATTGCACATCCTACGGACTCTTGCAATTTGTTTGCATTGGGCGGCAGGGATACAATGAAAATTGATAATATTATAATTACTCAAGATTAAAAAAAACTGTCCTTTATAATGGTGAGTATAAAATAAAATATAGTCATAGGATTTTATTGGTTTAAAATCCTATGACTATATTTATCCGAGGGAGGAAAAAAACAATGAAAGGATTTACAGCGTACATATTATCGGCGGCATTGATGCTTACGGCAGTTCCGACCGCTTGCGCGGAATCCGCCGGGACGGCGGAGCTTCCGGCGCAGATGGAATACCTCGACCGCGGGACGGTCGCGGTTAAAACGAGCGGCGGCGTATACCTGTCGTGGCGGCTGTTGGGCACGGAGAATTACGACACCGCGTTTGACATTTACCGCGACGGCGAAAAAATCGCGGCGGTTTCGGACAGCACTGACTACACCGACACAACCGCCGGAAGCGCCTACACAGTAGTGCCGTCGGGCAGTGACGCAAGCGAGGGCAAGACGGTCGAGGTTTGGGACGAGCAATATCTCACAATCCCGCTCGACCGTCCCGAGGGCGGCACAAGCCTTGACGATGAGGAGTACACCTATTCGCCCAACGACGTAACGCCCGCCGATGTGGACGGCGACGGAGAATATGAGCTTATCTTAAAATGGGAGCCGTCGAACTCGTTCGACAGCGGCAAGGACGCGAATTACAGCGGAAACGTGTACATAGACTGCTACGAGCTTGACGGAACGCAGCTCTGGCGCATAGATATGGGCATCAACATAAACGCCGGAGCGCATTTCACGCAGATTGCGGCGTATGATTTTGACCTCGACGGCAAAGCGGAGCTTGCGATGAAAACCGCTCCCGGAACGATTGACGGCGAGGGCAATTACGTATCCGAAGCGTCGCTGATAAGCGAGATCAAATCAACCGATAACACCGAGGATTACCGCCACAGCGAAAGCGGCACCGCCGACACGGGCGGACGCGTGCTGTCGGGCGATGAATATTACACCGTTTTCCAGGGCGACACAGGCGCGGCGCTCGACACGATTTACTACCCGCACCCGCGAGGCACCGTGAGCGAATGGGGCGATAACTGGGGCAACCGCTCGGAGCGCTATTTATGCGCGGTCGCATACCTTGACGGCGAAACACCGTCAATGATTGCCTGGCGCGGATATTATGCGAAAACCACCGCTACGGCGTACAATCTTGTAAATAAGAGATTGGTTGAGGTCGCGGATTTTGATACGTCCGACAGCGGCAACTCGCAATATGCCGGAAACGGAAATCATAATCTGACCGTCGGCGACGTTGATGATGACGGTTGTGACGAGATAATCTGCGGCTCTTTGGCACTCGACAATGACTTCTCCGTGCTTTGGTGCAGCGGCAGAGGTCACGGCGACGCGCTCCATCTCGCCGACTATGACCCTGTACACGAGGGTATGGAGTATTTCAGCGTACACGAAGGCTCACCCTACGGCATGACGCTCTACGACGCGTCAACCGGCGAGGAGATTTTTCATGTCGACGGCACCGGCGACACCGGCGCGGGTATGATGGCAAATGTGGGCTACGCGGACGGCTATTACGAAATATGGGGCGCAGGCGCCTATTATTCGACCGGCGGAGATAATATCAAAGAGGGGGATTATACTCCGGCAAGCTACCGCTTCCGCATATTTTGGGACGGCGATACCTATGACGAGCTTTTGGACGGCACAGGGAGCGGCGACAGCAATATAAAGATTGACGGTAAGGACGGCAGAGTGTTCACAATTGAAAACGCGGTAACGAATAACGATACAAAAAACAACCCCTGCCTTACCGCCGACCTCTTCGGCGACTGGCGCGAGGAAATAGTCGCGCGCGGCACGGATAACGCGAGCCTTGTCGTATACACCACAACAAAAACTACAGAGCATAAGCTCTACACCCTTATGCACGACAGAGCCTACCGTATGCAAGTCGCGAGCCAAAACGCGGGATATAACCAACCGCCGCATATAAGCTATTACATAGACGAGGACAACAGTGAATACGACTGCCGCAAATACGCGGCGTATGTGACGACGGTACACGACGGCGAAACCGCCGTGAGAACGGCTAATTTGCCGTCGGAAAAGCCGGACGTTGAAGCGCCCGTAAAAACACCCGAACCGTATCAGACGTTCGAGGTTGAGGACAGAGTTATAACCGCCTACGACGGCAATACCGCGAGCCTTACCGTGCCCGAAACAATAAACGGCGAAACGATAACGGGAATCGGCAGTAAGGCGTTTTACGGCAACGAGTATCTGACCGAGGTTATTTTGCCCGATACGGTAACGTCAATCGGCACCTCCGCGTTTTCGGGCTGTACCGCGCTTGAATCGATAACCATGAACAACGTCACATCGTTCGGAAAGCGCGTATTCTACAAATGCGCGGCGCTTAAATCGGCGGTGATAGCGGACGGGACGGAGAATATAGAAACGGACATATTCAGCGGCTGTACCGCGCTTGAAAGCCTTACCATACCGAGAGAGGTAACCGAAAAGCTCACCGTTTCGAGCGATAATATAACGGTGTACGGCTACGCGGCAAGCCTTGCGGAATATTTTTACTCGGATAATTTCGCGGTAATCGAGGGTATGGAGCCGACGGAAACGGACGGCTGGCTTATCGACCCGCAGGGCACGGTATGCGGCTATACCGGAGACGAAACGGAGCTTAAAATCCCGACGTCGGGAGTAGAGGTAAATCGTATAGCCGCGCTCGCGTTTTACAATAATGAGAGCATGGAATCCATAGTGATTCCCGAAGGTGTGACAAGGATAGACGACGGAAATTATTCACGCTTTGCGTCGAGTCTGAACAACGGCGCGTTTTACGACTGTTCGGCGCTTAAATCGGTCGAAATCCCGCAAAGTATGGAATATATCGGCGAAAACGCGTTTCGCGGCTGCGCCTCGCTTGAGAGCATAGCGCTTCCCGATACCGTAAACACTGTAGGCACAGCCGCGTTTTACGGCTGTACCGCGCTTGAAAGCGCGGTGCTGCCCGAAAGCGTCGAAAGCGCGGGGAGCTATATGTTTTACGGCTGCTCGGCACTTGAAAGCGTAACCGTTCCGGACGGCTGGACAGAGATACCGGATTATATGTTCTGCGGCTGTACCTCGCTCGTATCGGCGGTGTTGCCCGAAAGCTCCGAAAGCGGCGGAACAAATTTGTTCTGCGGCTGTACCTCGCTTGAAAGCGTGAATATTCCCGCAGGCTGGACGAAGATACCCTCGCAAATGCTTCAAGGCTGTACGGCGCTTATGTCGGTGGAAATACCCGAGAGCATAACCGATATAAGCGCGAACGCATTTGCCGAATCGGGACTTCAAAGCGTTGTCATTCCCGCAAGCGTAACAAGCATAGGCGACGGCGCGTTTGACGGCTGCGAAAGCCTTGTGATTTACGGCTATACCAATTCCGAAGCGGAAAGCTATGCCGATGCGAACGATATAGAGTTCGTGCCGATAGGCGCGGTCGAAAAAACAATGCCCTGCGCTGTCTTCGATGTAAGCGAAACGGAGGACGGATATATAAGAATCACGCTTGAAATATCCGATGAATTATGGGACGATAAGCCTGAGGAGCTTATGATAATCGCGGCGTTTTACGCCGAGGACGGAACGCTGCTCTCGGCATCCCCCGAATATATCGGCGGCGTAAGCTATACATTTGAAAAGGTGTCCGATTTTTACAAAGTATTCATATGGGATATGGAAAATATGACTCCCTACTCATACGCTTATTGCGGTTTTTGATAACGCGATATGCTTTAAAAAGGCAATACCCGATTTTTCGGGTGTTGCCTTTTTTGCAATCAAATTGCAAGCAAAAAGTCATCTTTAAAATTTGCAATGAAACCGCTGTCAAAATGTCGGCGAAAAGCAATAATACAGGTATATAATATGAGACGAAAGAGGGTGAAAATATGACGGAAAATGAAATAATGTCAATGATAATTGAGGAAATAACCGAATATGAGCTGTGCAAATTCCGAAAAGAAAAGCATAAGGAATATGATAAATTAAATTCTGAATTGCGGGAGCTGAGCGGCAAGGTGCGGGATATATTATCGGGAATACCGCCCGAGCAAGCCGACGTAATAAACTCATATATAGCGAAACAATCGGCTTTGGCGGATATGGACTGCACATTCTTGTACACACAGGGCGCAAGGGACTGTGTGAAGCTGTTAAAAAAATTGGAAATACTGTAAACCCCAGCGCGTGAGTTTTATCTCACGCACTGCGGGTTCAGTCTGCGTTCTTTGCCGCGCGGATTGCGGCAAGCAGGATTTTCAAATCATGTTCGTCACAATCGTAAAGCAAGGCGGTAAGCTTGCTGATAAGCTTGTCCTTTTCTGAGGTCGTATACATCCGCTCGGGATAAAATACAGTGTCTGCCGGAATGTGCAGTGTGCGGATGAGATTATACAGAAGCATATATCCGGGCTTTTTGTTTTCGTTTTCTATACCCATAATGTGACGCGGAGTGCAATCAAGTATTTCGGCAAGCTGCTCCTGTGACAAACCCTTATGTATTCGCGCGGCCTTGACAACCTCGCCTAAAATATCGTGTTCCATTGTACTGAAAGTTCACCTCCGATTGTATTTTACAGTATTTTCGACAAGAATAACACGATTATATTATTCGCTGTAACACGAATAAATAATTCACTGCATGGGTTATATGCAATAAGAGAGCTTCATCAAAAAAAACTTTGATTTGATGAGGCTTGTTTAATTGCAAACATTTCTTCAAATCAAGGTTGAGGAAGTGTTTTTTTGCTTTGGG
>JAJQAT010000154.1 GCA_021203665.1 Bacillota bacterium | reverse complement strand
TTTTATATGTAAAAAATATTACGGAGGGGAAATATGAAAAGGGTAATATCATTATTTTTAAGCATGGCGATTATGCTTGCGCTTGCCGTGCCGGCGGGCGCGGCATATGTCGGCGGGAATTACATTTCCTCCGCCGGAGCGTGCGTTATGGACTATGAAACCGGCGAGGTTTATTACGAGTACAACGGAAACACCGCGAGGGTTCCGGCAAGCATGACGAAGATTATGAATCTCTACTGTGTGTACGAGGCGATTGCCAACGGCGAAATCAGCCTTGACACCGTTGTTCCGATAAGCGAGAATGTGTATAACAAATCGCGCAATTCCGTGTACCAGAGCGTTTTGCCGCTGTATTACAACACCACATACACGGTGGACGAAATGATAGACGTTGTTGTCGCGTATTCTGCAAGCGGCGCGGCTATCGCGCTTGCGGAGCTTGTCGCGGGCAGCGAAGCGGCGTTTGTGGACCGTATGAACGCCAAGGTCGGCGAGATGGGACTTGACGCGTATTACCGCGACAGCTGCGGTATCGCGGATAATGAGATAACGCCCGTATCTATGGCACTTCTTGCGCGCAATATCATACGCGACTATCCCGATATTTTGACGCGCAGCGCGAAAACGTCCGTGACGTTCCACGGAAACACCTACAACACCACAAATCATTTGCTTGACACCTATTATTACAGCGGTGCGGACGGACTGAAAACCGGCACAACCTCAGCCGCCGGCTACTGCTTCTGCGGCACCGCCGTGAGGAACGGCAGACGCATGATTTCCGTAACGATGAGCTCTTCATCGACCGGACAGCGTTTTATCGATACCGCGCGTCTGCTCGATTACGGCTTTGCGGCTGCGAATGAAAAATACGGCAGTATTTATTATACCGATATGCGCGCGTTTATAAACGGCGCGGAGGTTCCGACGTTCGCGTATAAGGGCTCAACTCCGCACGCCGTTGTTATCGCGGAGGATTTGGCGAATTACGGCTTTGACGTAAGCTATGACGGTGACTCTAAAACGCTTACGCTTAAATATAATAAGGACAAGACGACCGCGCCGATTTCGACCGATATATACAAGGGCAAAAACGGTCAAAAGGCGTATTCAATAGCAAACAGCAGCGAGATTAGTGTCGTTTTGGACGACGGCGCGGAGCGGCACACCTTGACGGACGTTTATAATGTTTCCGGATATATGTGCGTATCTGTGGACGAGCTTGCGGGTATATATGATTTTGTGTGGGACGGAAATGCCGCGGCGGCGTATATCACCGTTTATGATAAAACACCCGAGCCTACGGCGGCACCGACAGCCGAACCGACGCCCGAGCCTACGTCTGCGCCGGCATTGGAGGACACAATAACCTCCGAGAGCGCGTTTATTATGGATTATGACACCGGCGATGAGCTTTTCGCGCTTGACGCGGACACGCAAAAGCCCGTAGCGTCGATTGCCAAGATGATGACGGTGTATGTTCTGCTTGACGCGATAGCGGACGGCGAGGTGACGCTTGACACCATAGTTCCGATAAGCGAGAATGTGTATAACCTGTCGCGCGTTGAGGACTATAAAATGATGGTAAATCTCGAATATGACGAGGTTTATACTCTTGATGAAATGATAGATATGATAGTCATAGATTCCGCGGCGGCGTGCGTCACCGCGGCGGCGGAGCTGCTTTGCGGCAGTGAGGAGGAATTTGTAAAGCGTATGAACGCGAAAGCGGAGGAAATAGGCATCGATTCCGTATTTTATAACGGCACCGGTGTTTGCCTCGACCCGGAAACGCAGAGCGAAAACCTTAAGTCCGCCCGCGAGGTTCCCGTAATTACCCGGTGTATGATAGAGGATTATCCGGAGATATTGGAGCGTACCAAGCAAGCGTCGGTGGAGTTCCACGGAAATACGTATTATAATCTGAATAAGATTTTCACGGATTATTATTACGAGGGTGCGGACGGATTTAAGAACGGTATGACTACCGCGTCGGGTTATTGTATGTGCGGCACGGCGGAGCGTGACGGAAAGCGTGTGATAACCGTGACGTTGCCGTCCGATTCAAACGAGGCGCGCTTTACCGACACGATAAAGCTCTTTGATTACGGCTTTGCGGCACTCGGCATAGACACGTCCGGCGCGGCCGAAAAATCGGAGGATATTATCGAGGACGGCACGGATATAACGGTAAATATAGACGGCAATTATGTTATGACGTTTGACGACCAACAGCCGGTGGTTGTAAACAGCCGCGTGCTTGTGCCGATACGCGCTTTAATGGAAACGCTCGAAAAATCGGTTGAATGGGACGCGGAAGAAAATAGGGCGGTAATAAGCGACGACACCACAACCGTAACGCTCACCGTCGGCAGTGACGTTATGATAAAAGAGGTCACAAATCCGCTTGACGGCTCGGTAAAAACCGAGGAAATAACTCTCGATGCCGCGCCGCGTATAATAGGCGGCAGAACCTGCCTGCCGGTAAGAGCGGTGGTGGAGGCATTCGGCGCGGCGGTAATATGGGACGGCGACACAAATACAATTCTCATAATAGCCGGCGTGTGCTGATTGACTTTTGAAAACTACTTTTAATTTACAAAAAAATAAAGCAAAAGCCATTCCGCCGCGGTAAACGGCGGAATGGCTTTTAAAATGCTTTTTAATCGGCGTTCATTTCTATGGTAACGGTGCCGGAAGCGGCGGCGAGAGCATCCTCAAGACCGTCGGGATTTTCTATATAGCCAATATCGGTATAGCTGTACGATGTGCTGAAGGTTTCATAAAAAATCACAAGACAGTCATTGCCGTAAAGCTTTAAATCGCCCGCGCTTACCGTGCCGGGGCGGTAGGAATCCGTCGGGAACGTGCTGTCAAAATAATAGTAATATTCGTTGTTGCCGCCAAACGCCGTCATATTCAGCGTCATGGGCAGAAGCTCCGAGAACGCTTGGGCGGTTTCGTTATCATACAGCACCGCCGTAAATATCTCATCTCCGATGGTTACGGTCATTGTATTATCCTCCTCGTCTGCCGGAGTGTCGGTTGCCTGCGGCGCGGCTGTCGCACTCGGCTCCTCGGTCGCCTGCGGTTCGTCGGCTTGAGCTTCGGCGAGCTCCGACACACTTCCGCCGGAAAAGCCGCATACGGGCGAAAGCGTTTCCTTATCCCAAAGATACACCTTTATTATATCATCATCCTCCGCATACGCGAGAAATTCCTCGTCAAACGCCTGCGTTACGCTGTCCCGGGCGCTTACTATCCGCACAGCGTCAAGCACGCCGCCTTTGTACAGCGCGGCTATAAGCACGCTGCCCTCCGGCGCGTCCGACGCGGAAAATCCCTCGCTCGTCACGGAAACGGAGGAAGCCGCCGCCGCGCCGACGCTTAAAATCAAAACCGCGCATATCAAGCTGATTAATATCCTTTTCATTTTCGGCTCCTTTCATCTCGACCTGTATTTTGTTAATTTCTATTATACAATGATTGATTTAAAATGTCCAATACTTATATTAAATATAAAAATATACTTAAAAAGCATAGCTATAATTATAACCGCAGGGTATAATTCGCCATTCAATATAAGTATTTGACATTGAGCCGAATGCCGTATATAATTGATTTAAACGAAAGGGGAGTGAACTGTATGAATTTAAATGAATTTTTTGACCTTATGGAAAGAAAAGAGCCCATACGCAAGGGTACGGAGCTAAGCCTGTTTATGAATGCCGTCAGCAGGGAAACACAAAAAATCACGGCAAAATTAAATAACGGTGAGTACGACATAGACAGAATACACGGGATTTTTTCGGAGATTACGGGAACACCCGTTGACGAGAGCCTCGGCATACATCTTCCGTTCAACACGGATTTCGGCAAAAATATAAGGCTCGGCAAAAATGTCTTTATAAATTCCGGCTGCTGCTTTCAGGACCAGGGAGGAATCACAATAGGCGATAACGCTCTTATCGGGCATAACGTTGTTATCGCCACGCTCAATCACGATTTCGCGCCGGAAAGACGCGCCGATTTACTGCCCGCGCCGGTCGTTATCGGAAACGGCGTGTGGATAGGCTCGGGCTCCGTTATACTGCCCGGCGTGACCATAGGCGAAAACGCGGTCATCGGCGCCGGCTCGGTGGTTACGCGCGATGTTGAGGCGAACACCGTTGCCGCGGGGAATCCCGCAAGGAAGATAAAGGAAATACCGCGGACATAAAATCCGCGGTATTTTTTACTGCTCGGAGCATATTTCGCGGAGCGTGCTTAAAAACAGCTCCGCCGCCCGCCTTGACAGCGTAGGCTGACTGATATGCAGCACCTCCGCCGCGCCCAATATACTCTCCTCCCGCGCGCGGCGAGAAAATATCTCAATACTCGAAGCTCTAATTTAATTCATCATCCAATCCCGTCGCATGAACCGACGGTTTCATACTCTGTCAAACACAAAATTCACACTGCCGTAATATCGCAAACCGCTATAGCTGTCAAGCATAGAAATCCGCCTGATATAAGCGTCTCAAATGACATTAAATATTATCCGAAAAATTAAAGCAAAAAATGCTTGACAACGTGTCGCTCATACGCTATAATGATAATAGAGCTACAACTTGTCGCTCAAAACAAGCGGTCATTTCCGCTTGTAAAAATTTATTTTGCAAAATAAAAAAGAGACGGAGGATTATTATGAGGATTTCAGATTCGGAAATGGAGATAATGGATATTATCTGGGAAAGCGAGGGAGAGGTAACGAGCGCGGGCATCGCAAAAAAGCTCGATACCGACTGGTCGGGCGCGACTGTGCGCACATTTTTAAAGCGTCTAACCGCCAAGGGCATTCTTAAAATGCGCCGCGAGGGCAAGACGAATTATTACACGCCCACAATGAACCGCGGGGAATATCGAAGAATATGCACCGAGGATTTCATCAACGATATGCACTCCGGTTCCGTGAAAAATATGCTTGCCGCCCTCTACGGCGGTGAAAAGCCCTCCGCGGACGAGATAAAGGAAATTAAGGACTGGTTTGAAAGCCTTTAATGAACGGGAGGGAAATCATATGACAAGATTTTTATACAACCTAATTCTGATGAGTATATCGGGAAGTGTAATGTACCTTTTGGCGCTCGCGGTAAGGCGCGCGACAAAGGGCAGGTTTTCCGGCTGGTATTACGCGTTTTCCGTGACGGCGGTACTGCTTTTGATTATTCCGCTTCAGGCGGTGTTTACCGTCCCCAAAATAATCAATATCGAGGTGTCGCAAAGCATTGCGCGCTCGGTTGAGAGCGGTGAAAGCACCGCCGCGGGAACAGGCATTTCCGCTGTGATATTCCTGATATGGCTTGCCGTGACGGCGGCGCTGATTTTTGTGATGACCGCGCGCTATATCCGCACGGCGCGAAGCCTAAAAGCGGTAAGCGAGGAAACATATGACGAAAAAATACTTTCGGCTTACAGTGAAACGCGCCGCCTTTTGAACGTGCCGCGCGATATTAAAATTATGACGAGCGACGCGCTCTCGTCGCCGCTTTTGTTCGGAATTTTCAAGCCTGCTATTGTGATTCCGAGCCGTGATTTTACATATGACGAGCTGAAAATGATTTTCGCCCACGAGCTGACGCATTACAGGCATAAGGACTTAATAATAAAGCTTATCGCTATGATTGCGGCGAGCGTTCATTGGTTCAATCCGCTTTCACATTTCCTCACAAAATCCGTGAACGAGTGCTGTGAGCTCTGCTGTGATGAGAGCGTTCTTAAAAAATTGAATTTGCCGGATAAAAAATGCTACGGCAGACTTATAATTTCGGTAATCGAGCATACCCCGTCAAAGCGGTTCGCGTATACCACCGCAATGGCGTCGCCTAAACGCGGAGTGCAAAGGCGGCTCCTGCGAATCGCGGAGTTTAAAAAGCTCCCGAGAGCCTTCAAAGCGCTCGGAGCTATGGCGGCGGTGTCGATGGCGGTATGCTCCGTGACGGCGTTCGGATTCAGCGAGGCAAAGGAAATAATGCCGGAGCCTATAGCCGAGTTTATCGACGAGGCGGTAACGGCCGAGGCGGCAGTACCGGCGGCAACGCAAACACCCGAGGAAACCGCTCCGCCCGCCGAGCATACCGTGACCGAAACGCAAAGCGCGCCCGCGTATACCGAGGAGTATTCTGTGCAAAGCGAGCAATCGGGCGAGGTGAGCGCGACATATACCGCGCCGACCTACGATACAGCCGACTCGTCGGACGCCGAGACGGAATACGCGGAATACGCAGATGAAAGCCTTTCGGACGCATCGCTAACCGATGACGCGGAGCAGACCGAGCCGAGCGGAGCCGTTCTTGAAACGGGCGCAAGCCGTGAAGACTCTCATGCCGTTCTCGGCACACCCGCGAGTGTTGACAGCTCAAAGGAAACCTACACTCTCGAAAACGGCGACACCGCCGTAATTAAATACGACGGCGATATTATATACGATATGTATATAGTCCAAAGCACGGAGTAAGCTCCGCGTTTCGTTAAAGTAAACCATAAAGTAAGGAGTGAGTGAATTATGAAAAGAATAAAATTAACCGCCGTATTTTTGGCGGCGGCGGTATGCGCGTCGGCGCTCCCGATAAGCGCCGCCGGATTTATAACCGTGTCCGACTGGGCGTACACGCAGGTGAGCGCGTTCCGCGAGGCGGGATTTATGCCCGAGACAATGGAGGATGTTACCGATTACACCGAAAACGCGACGCGCGGGCAATTCGCGGAGCTTGTGTATTCGATGATAACGCGGTTTGATTATATCGACGATTACACCGGCATCGCCGCGTTTACCGATACCGACAACGCGAAAATAAGCACCCTTGCGGAGCTTGGCATTTTAAGCGGCGTTTCCGACACGGAATTTATGCCCGACAGCACCATAACCCGCGAGGCTGCCGCCGCCGCGCTCTACCGCGCCGCGATATGGTGCGATAATTCCGGACGATTTTCAAGCCTTGCCTCTGACGCCGCCGAGCAATATGAGGATTATTCCGAAATATCAGACTGGGCGCGCGATGCCGTGAACGCGTTTTGCGGCAGCGGCATTATGATAGGCAGCGACAATAAATTTAACCCCAAGGACAATATCACGATAGAGCAGGCGATACTGACAATATCGCGCGCCTGCGATTATCTACCGACCTTCAGCGACACCACGCCCGACGGCGGAGTCCCGAGCGCGTATGATGAGGAGGAATACGAAAACGGCTTTATACTTGAGGATTTTGCAAACGGATATTATAAAATCCGCAAGGGCGACGAGATTTTGATAACCTACGGCGACAGCGTTGATACAAGCGAAACGGTTTTCGCGTTCGGCGTTGACACCTACAGAAGCGTCAGCCTTGCCGAGGCTGATGATACGGTTTATGCTTTCGCGATGACATACAAGGACACGACATACGTGTATAACGCGGAAAATCAAGAGCTTTTGTACAGCATTCCATGCACCGGCGTAACGCGTGCGCTTGACGATTATTTTGTAGTCTATAAAACCGTTGCGTCCGAGAACGGCGCAAACAGGCTGTACGGCGTCTACGCGTATGACGGCACGGAGATTGAAGAGATTAAATATAGCTTAACGGATCTTATCGCAATGGGCTATAAGCCTCATTCTGTTTCCGTAAGCGGCTCTTCAAGCGCGTCCGCAGGCTCATCATCGAGCGGCACTACCGCGTTCGGAGGCGGCAGAGGCGACGGCAGTGTGAACGAATATACAAATTCCGACGGTGATTTGCTTTATAACGGCACGTATATTATCACATACGAGGCAAACGGCTATCAGGTCGCCCATATCGGTCCGGAGCCGCTTATATACAAGGGTGAAACCGTGCTTATTCCGGTTATCGATTTCGCGGGCATTATGCTCGATTGGGATTACACCCTCGACAGCCTCATTTCCGATGACAGAACGGCAGCCTTTACAAAGGACGGCAAAACCGTTAAAATAACCGCCGGCACGTCAACCGCGGTCGGCGCGGACGGCAATGACTATGTTCTTGAATATCCCGCGATGCTCATAGAGGAAAGCGGGGAGGATGATATTTACATAAGCTATACCGATTTCGCGGAGCTGTTCGGATACGAAAGCGCGGTATGGGACGCGGATAATAAGCTTGTGGAGCTTTACGAAGCTGGCTATTCACAATAAATAATTTATTTACAGGCATAAAAAGAGCCGCGGCGAACGATAACCGTTTGCCGCGGCTTTATTT
>JAJQAT010000137.1 GCA_021203665.1 Bacillota bacterium | reverse complement strand
AAAGTCAACAGCGAAAAAAGCGTTAAAAAACGCTTTTTTCAACTATTTTAAAAGAAAAAACCAAAAGTTCCTACTGCGTCGAAACTTTAGGTTTTAGCCGTTTTTGACGCGCTTGTCGTCAAAAACGATTATAATTCGAGGTTAGCACCTCGAGCACCCAAGAACAAGGAAGACAAAACCGTTAAGGTTTTGTCTATAGATATAGAATTGAAAATATTGAAGTAGGAGAAATAATATGTGGAGTGCGGATAAATGGACCGATTACAGTCTTATAGACAGTGCGGACGGCGAAAAATTGGAATACTGGGGCAAATATCTTTTGCGCCGGCCCGACCCGCAGGCGGTCTGGAGCCTTAAAACCGATAAAAAATGGGACAAGGCGGACGCGTGGTATCACCGTTCAAAATCGGGCGGCGGAAAGTGGCAGTATTTAAACAAAAAACTTCCCGAGCGTTGGACAATCGGATACCGTGATTTAACCTTTAATATAAAGCCGATGGGCTTTAAGCATACGGGACTTTTTCCCGAACAGGCTGTCAACTGGGATTGGTTTTCGGATTTGATAAGGAAATCGGACAGACCCGTGCGCGTGCTTAATCTTTTCGCGTACACGGGCGGAGCCACGGTTGCCGCGTTGGCGGCGGGCGCGGAGGTGGTTCATGTGGACGCGTCAAAGGGTATGGTCACATGGGCAAAGGAAAATATCGTTTCATCGGGTCTTAAGGATAAGCCGGTAAGATATATCGTGGACGACGTTGTGAAATTCGTTCGGCGCGAAAACCGCCGCGGCAGACAGTACGACGCTGTAATAATGGATCCCCCGTCATACGGCAGAGGTCCGTCGGGCGAGGTGTGGAAGATAGAGAATGAATTGTATCCGCTTGTGGAGGAGTGTATGCAAATACTTTCGGATAATCCGCTGTTTTTCCTGATAAATTCGTACACCACGGGACTTAGCGCACAGGTGCTTATAAATGTGCTGACTATGACGGTAGGCAGAAAATTCGGCGGTAAAATTACCGCCGATGAAATCGGTTTGCCGATGAAATCAAACGGACTTGTTTTGCCGTGCGGAATAAGCGGCAGATGGGAAAAGTAAATTTCCGACCGTATTTCCGGCGGCGCGGTTGTAGGGGCGGGCATTGCCCGCCCGCGGGCGCCCATACGAAGTGAACTGAATTTGCGGCACACAATAATGAAAAGGACAAAACAGATGATAGAAACAAAAAACCTTTCACATTCATACCGCGCGGGCGGCGCGGGGAATGAGGAGCAAGCCTTAAAGGGTCTTAACTTAAAAATCGAAAAAGGCTCATTTACCGCTGTTTTGGGACGCAACGGGAGCGGTAAATCAACCCTGGCAAAGCATTTTAACGCTATGCTTCTGCCCACGGGCGGGAGGGTATATATAAACGGTATGGACACCCTTGACGAGAAATCTGTTTTTGATATACGCCGCACGGCGGGAATGGTGTTTCAAAATCCCGATAATCAGATGGTCGCGGCGATTGTGGAGGACGAGGTCGCGTTCGCGCCGGAAAACTTAGGCGTGGAGCCGAAGGAAATCCGCTCACGCGTAAGAGAATGTCTTGAAACGGTCAATATGACAAAGTACGCCGAAACCGCGCCGTCAAAGCTGTCGGGCGGTCAGAAACAGCGCGTGGCGATTGCGGCGGCGCTGGCGATGAAACCCGAGATACTTATTCTTGACGAGCCTACCGCTATGCTTGACCCGATTGGCAGGAGCGAGGTTATAAAAACGGTAAAAAAGCTGAATCGGGAGCAGGGCATAACCGTTGTGCTGATAACTCATTATATGGAGGAGGCGGCAGCCGCGGACAGGGTTGTCGTAATGGACGGCGGCGGCATCGCTCTTGACGGAACGCCAAAGCAGGTATTCTCAAACGTGGAGAGTATTAAGGCTTTGGGACTTGACGTGCCGCAGGTAACTCTTCTCGCGTATGAGCTGAATAAGGCGGGCATCGATATAGCCGCCGACGTGCTGACGGTTGACGAGTGCTTTGCGGAGCTTGCGGGACTTTTGGGAGGAAACGGCAAATGATAAAGGCGGAACACGTAGGCTACATATACCAAAAAGGAACGCCGTTTGAGCATCGCGCGCTGTATGATATAAATCTTGAAATCGCGGACGGCACCCTTGCGGCGGTCATAGGTCACACGGGCAGCGGAAAATCAACGCTTATACAGCATTTCAACGCGCTTGTAAAGCCCACGGAGGGCAGAGTAATAATTGACGGCGCGGATATTACAAATCCGAAAAGCGATTTAAGGCTTATCCGCCGCAAGGTCGGACTTGTTTTCCAGTATCCGGAGCATCAGCTTTTCGAGGAAACCGTATATAAGGATATTGCGTTCGGACCGGCGGCGATGGGACTTAGCAAGACGGAAATTGACGAAAGAGTGCGTCTCGGCGCGCGGCTTGCCGGACTTCGGGAGGAGCATTTGCGGCGCTCGCCCTTTGAGCTGTCCGGCGGGCAGAAAAGACGCGCGGCAATAGCCGGAGTGCTTGCGATGGAGCCTAAGGTGCTTATTCTTGACGAGCCGACGGCGGGACTTGACCCAAAGGGCAGGGACGCTATGCTGTCTGTAATCAAAAAGCTTCACGAGGAAAACAAGGATATGATAATAATATTCGTGTCGCATTCGATGGAGGAGGTGGCAGGGATTGCCGAGCGCGTAATTGTGATGAACGAGGGACGCGTGGAAATCGACGGAACCGCCGAGGAGGTTTTTGCCGATGCCGAAAGGCTGCGCCGAATCGGACTGAACGCGCCGCAGATGGCTCTGCTTGCCGATAAGCTCCGCGCGGCGGGCTACGACCTGCCAAAGAATATTTACACCGTAGAACAGGCGGCAGCCGCGGTAAAAAAATTAATCGGAGGGAACGCCTGTGCTTAGAGATATGGTAATAGGTCAGTATGTGCCGGGCAAATCGCCCCTGCACAGAATGAATGCGCCGCTTAAAATGATTTTGATGATAGCTTATATAGCCGTTTTGCTTGTTATAAAAAGCGCCGCGGCATACGCGCTTTTTACCGTTTGCACTGCCGCGCTTATTATGATAAGCGGCGTGAGCGTCGGAATGATTTTAAAGGGAATAAAGCCGATACTGTATATAGTCATATTCACGGCGCTTCTTAATATATTTATGACGCCGGGCGAGGCAATGTGGTCGGCATCCGTTTTCGGATTGACGCTGAGGATAACAAAGGAGGGCGTAACGGCGGGAGCATTGCTTACCGTAAGACTGATATATCTTGTCGCGGGAACGTCGCTTTTGACGCTTACCACGCCGCCCTTGCAGCTTACGGACGGTATCGAAAGGCTTTTGAGACCGCTGAATAAAATAAAGGTGCCGTCGCACGAGATAGCGATGATGATGACTATCGCGATTCGCTTTATTCCGACGTTTTCGGAGGAGGCGGACAAGATAAAAAAGGCTCAAACGGCGAGAGGCGCGGACTTTGAATCGGGCGGTTTAATCAAGCGGGCAAGAGCCATGACGCCGCTTTTGGTGCCGCTTTTTATAAGCGCGTTCCGCCGCGCGGACGAGCTTGCCGAGGCTATGGAGGCGAGATGCTACAGAGGCGGCGGGAACAGAACGAAAATGAAAGAGCGGCATATAACCGCTTTTGATATAAAAGCGGCGGTAATTTTCGTTTTGGCGGCTGTACTTATTTTATTGGTAGAATTTTGGATTGAAATTTAACATTGGAAATGGTATAATGAATATTAAACTTAAGCTTCAATATGACGGCACGGCGTATCACGGCTGGCAGATACAAAAAAATGCCGTAACCGTTCAGGAAACGGTAAGGAACGCGGTTGAAAAAATCACCGGCGAAAAAATAAATTTAATAGGCTGCGGGCGCACCGATACGGGTGTTCATGCGGAGGGATATGTATGTAATTTTCATACACAATCGCGTATTCCGTGCGAAAAATATCCTTACGCGCTCAACGCCTGTCTGCCGGACGATATAGTATGCTTTGGCGCGGAGGAGGTCGAAGACGATTTCCACGCGAACAAAAGCGCGGTGAAAAAGAGGTATGTGTATAAAATCCTTAACAGGGAATTTTCCGACGCCGTTATGCACAGATACGCGTGGCATTATAAATATCCCGTTGATATTGATAAAATGCGCGCCGCGGCAAAGGCGTTTGAGGGAGAGCATGACTTTGTCGGATTTGCCTCAAGCGGATTTTCGGTAAAAACGACCGTGAGAGAAATTTACTCGCTTGACGTTTCAAGGGACGGCGACATTATAACCGTTGACGTGACGGGAAACGGATTTTTATATAATATGGTAAGGATTATAACGGGCACGCTTGTTTTTGCGGGCACGGGCAGGATAAATCCCGATGATATGAGGGAGATAATAGAGTCCAAGGACAGAAGCAGAGCGGGAATAACCGCGCCGCCGCAGGGACTTTGCTTAAAGGAGGTGTATTACCGGTGAAAAAAGACGATGATTTTATCACGGAGGACGCGATAAACGACCTTATTCGATATTCGGAGGACGATGACGATACGGATTTCGAGGAGGAGCCGTATTTTGATGACGAGCCGGAATACGAGGAAAGCGGCGGAGAAAGCGCGGACGAGGAATATCCCGTCGAATTTAAGCCGAAAAAACCGGTGCGCGCCTATAATAACGGCGGCGGACATTACGGCGGAGGCTCAAGGAAAAAGGGCGGCAGAATCGGCGCGGTAATATGTATAACCGCGGCGGTTGTCGCGGTGGCGGCGTTTATAGGCGTCGATTCGGGAATAATAGGAAATTACAAAAGCAATTTCGCGAATAATTTCTCAAAGGTGTTTTCAAATTTCAAATCGGACGACACACAAACTCCGGAGCAAACTCCGGAGCCGGACGCGAATTACAACACGGCGGTTGAAAGCGGTGTAACAGTTTCCTTTGAGGGAGCGGGCGAAACGGAATACGCTCCGTACAAGGACGGAATTATATGCGTACAGATGAATCATATGTCGTATTTCGATGAAAGCGGCGCGCTCGTCTGGGAAACCGATACGGCTATAGTCGATCCTATTCTTAAAGCCGAGGGCGGATACATAATGCTCGCGGAAAACGGCGGAAATAAAATCTGCCTGTATAACGACCGCAAGCTGGTTTACGATGTTGACGACGCCGATACGATAATGTCGGCGAATGTTTCAAAAAACGGGGACGTTGTCGCGGTTACGAGCAAGGCGTCGTATAAGGGCGGTATATCGGTGTACAACAAAACGGGAGCGCAGATTTTCTCCTGGGCGTCGGGCAGCGATTCCGTTATAAGCGCGGATATTTCAGCCTCGTCAAGGCGGGTGGCGGTGTCGCTTTTAAACACGGATGAAACGGTGAAAACCACCGTGCAGCTTTTTGACATAAACGAAACGGAAAGCTATGAAAGGATAGACGTTGACGACACGGTAATATTCAATATAGAATTTACCGGAAGCATCGCGAATTGCTTCGGCGACAACCGCATTTTGGGAATATCAACCGGCGGAAAAATTGTGTATGACAATACCTTTTCCGGCGTTCAGCTCACCCACTCGGCTATAGACGGGGACGGAAACCAGGTTTTGACCTATGACGACGCGAATATACCTATGATGAACACCTATACCCAAAAGGGCGCGCTCAAGGAAAGCGTCACTCTCACGGGCGTGGCGGACTTTGTTGACATAAACGGTAAAAAAATTCTCTATAATATAGGCAGGGACGTATATTTCGGCAAAATAAACTCGGACGGCGCGACGAAATATTCGGCTGCCATGGATATAAAGGATTTAATTATAATATCGGACGATTCGTTTGTGATTGTTTATTCAAACAGTCTTGAATTTGTAACGGTTTAAAGGGGGCACAGCATGAGTATAGCTCTTGATATTATTTTGGCGGCGTTTATAGTAATATCATTTATAATGGGATTCAGAAAGGGCTTTGTGAAATCCGTCTGGAAAATCGCGGCGCTTGTCATAACGATAGTTTTGGTAATGGCGCTTAAAAATCCGGCAATAGAATTTTTGTCCGGCACGAGCGCGGCGGAGAGCATAAGCGAAAAAATATCCGAAACGGTCAGCATACCGACCGGCGGCGGAGTGAATATAGCGGAAAGCCTTAATTTGCCGGAATTTTTGCAAAGCGAGGTAAGCGAGCAAATAAACGGCGTATCCGGAGCGGTAACCTCCGTAAACGACACCGTGAACACGTCGCTTACGGAGCTGTTTATAGCGATAATCGCCTGCGTGGGATTGTTTATTATAATAAGGCTTCTTTTGGCGGCGGTTTATATGATTATAAACGCCGTAACCAAGGCGCCCGTCATAAAGGGCGCGAATAAATTTTTGGGCGGACTGCTTGCCGCGGTCAACGCGGTGTTTATCGCGTTTGTGCTGCTCGCGCTTTTGTCGCTTTTCGCGCCCGCCGACAGCGGACTGTTTGAAATGATAAATAACACATACGTCGTTAAATATTTTTATAATTACAATATATTACTTAAATTATTTATGAAGATCTAAGGAGGAAAAAGAAAATGTACAGTGATGTTGTAAAAAAGGGTTTGGAAAAAACACCGCACCGTTCGCTGTTTAAGGCGTCGGGATTTACGGACGAGGAAATCAGCCGTCCGCTTATAGGAGTTGTAAGCGCGAAGAACGAGATTATTCCGGGACATATTCATCTCGACAGAATTGCCGAGGCGGTTAAAACCGGCGTAAGAGTAGCCGGCGGAACGCCTATCGAGTTCCCCGCAATAGGCGTGTGCGACGGCATAGCGATGGGACATATAGGTATGAAGTATTCCCTGGCAACGAGAGAGCTTATAGCTGATTCAATCGAGTCGATGGCAATCGCTCACGGCTTTGACGCGCTTGTGCTTATTCCCAACTGCGATAAAATTGTTCCGGGTATGCTTATCGCGGCGGCAAGACTTAATATTCCGTCAATCATAGTAAGCGGCGGACCTATGCTTTCCATTAATTATAAGGGCAAGTACCGCGACCTTAACACCACCTTTGAGGCGGTCGGCGCGTTCAAGGCGGGTACCATTGATGAAAATGAGCTGCTCGGTCTTGAGAATGCGGCTTGTCCGTCCTGCGGCTCGTGCTCGGGTATGTTCACGGCAAATTCGATGAACTGCTTGTGCGAGGTTTTGGGTATGGCTCTTCCGGGCAACGGCACAATTCCCGCGGTTTATTCGGAGAGAATAAGACTTGCGAAGCAGGCGGGTATGCAGATAATGGAGCTTTTGGAGAAAAATATCAGACCGAGAGATATAATTACGCCCGATTCCATATATAACGCTCTGCGCGTTGATATGGCGCTCGGCTGCTCGACCAATTCAATGCTTCACCTTCCGGCTATAGCGCACGAGGCTAAGGCGCCGATTACGCTTGATTACGCGAATGAGATAAGCAAGGTAACACCGAACCTGTGTCATCTGGCTCCCGCGGGCGAGCATCATGTACAGGATTTGTACGCGGCGGGCGGCGTGCAGGCGTTGATGAATGAGCTTTCAAAGAAGAATTTGTTAAAGCTTGACACAATTACCGCTACCGACAAAACGCTCGGCGAGAATATAGAGAATTGTCCGGTTCTCGATTATGATGTAATTCGTCCCATAGACAATCCGTACAGCACCACGGGCGGCATCGCGGTGCTGAAGGGCAATCTTGCGCCGGACGGCTCCGTTGTAAAGAGGAGTGCGGTCGCGAAGGAAATGCTCAAGCACGAGGGTCCCGCAAAGGTATATAACAGCGAGGAAGAGGCTATCGCGGCTATTTACGCCGGTAAGATAGAAAAGGGTGACGTTGTTGTTATCCGTTATGAGGGTCCAAAGGGCGGACCGGGCATGAGAGAAATGCTTTCGCCCACGTCGGCAATCTGCGGTATGGGACTTGATAAGGACGTCGCGCTAATCACGGACGGACGTTTTTCGGGCGCTACACGCGGCGCCGCTATAGGTCATGTGTCGCCGGAGGCTGTAGAGGGCGGACCTATCGCGTTTGTGCAGGACGGAGATATTATCTCTATAGATATAGATAATTGCAGCATTAGCCTTAAGGTAAGCGAGGAAGAAATCGCAAGGCGTAAGGAAAATTGGCAGCCGCTTGAGCCAAAGGTAAAGACGGGTTATCTGAGAAGATATTCAAAGATGGTATCATCGGCAATTCAGGGCGCGGTTATGATAGACGATTAATTTTTACATATTAATAACGCCGGCGGAGGCCGGCGTTCAGACTGTAGACAAACCACTATACAAACACCTCACTTCGTGATATAATATA
>JAJQAT010000037.1 GCA_021203665.1 Bacillota bacterium | reverse complement strand
AGATTTAAGTGTTATATTTCGATTACAGACGGTGTCTGTTTCGGATATTGTTCTTATGCCCTTTGAGCGGAGATAGAATAAATATAGGATTTAATATGAAAGGAGTCTGTGATTGTGGATAAGCGTTTAAAGGACTGTTTCAAGGTGGTGGCATTCGGAGTTATATTGTTTGCCGCGCTGAATCATATTGACGTTATCGCGTCGGCGGCGTTGGGAATAATAAAGATTTTGCAGCCGATACTTGTAGGCGCGGTAATCGCGTTTATAATGAATGTGCCGGTTACGAAATTTTCCGCGCTGTTCGGCAAGCTCGCTGCAAAAATGAATAAAAAGCCAAAGCAAAGCGTTCTGACGGTGCTTAGCGTCGCGGCGACAGTTATTTGTATTTTGGCTGTAATCGCGTTGGTGGCGGTGGTTTTGATTCCGCAGCTTATCGACTCCGTTTCGACCGCCGTGGCGGCTGTGCGGGAGCAGATGCCGCAATGGATAGAGTTTCTGAACGAAAAGGGCATCGATTCCGAGTGGATAACGGACGCCTTGAAGCGTATTCAAAATCTGAATGTGGCGGATATTCTCAAAAACAGCTTTACGGGCATCACGTCAACGCTCACCTCAACCATAAGCTCCACGGTAAGCATAACGAAAAATACTGTTTTATCGATAGTTATCGCTTTCTATATGCTCCTGTGCAAGGATATGCTCCGCACACAGATTAATAAGCTCGCGGACGCTTATGTGCCGGAAAAAATTTCCCGCCCGATTTACAAGGTTGCGCGGCTGACAAACAGCACATATTCCGATTTCTTTTGCGGTCAATGCGTCGAGGCGGTTATATTGGGCGTTCTGATGTTTCTGGCGTTTACAATATTCCGTCTGCCGTACGCCGGACTTGTGGGCGTTCTGACGGCGGTAATGTCGTTTATCCCTTATGTCGGAAGCTTTCTTGCCTGCGGCATTGTCGCTGTGCTTATATGTATCTCAAGCCCCGTAAAAGCGCTTATCTCGATTGCGGTATATTTGGCGGTGCAGTTTTGCGAAAACCAATTCATATATCCGCGCGTGGTGGGACGCTCGGTGGGACTTCCGCCGATGTGGACGCTTATCGCGGTGTTGGTCGGCGGCAGCCTTTTGGGAATTGTGGGTATGATATTCTTTATACCGATATTTGCGGTTATATATAAGCTCATATCCGAGAACGCCTCCGCGCGAATAGCAAAAAAGCGTGCCACCGGCGGCAGGGATGATGAATAAAACGCGTTTTAAATACGGTTAAAGGAGTATTTGATATGATTGGGTTTTTAAAATGCTTGGCTTACCTCGCGGTTTTAAGCACCGCATCGTTTGTGCTGGGGCGGCTTATGCCGAAGAGCGTGTTTAAATACGATAGGTTTCCGAATAAGCCGTTCGCGTTTGAAAAGGACGGCAGAATATACACTAAAATCGGCGTGCGCAAATGGAAGAGCAAGCTGCCGGATATAAGTAAAATATTCTCATATATAATGCCGTCCAAGTGCTTGCCGGAAAAGGTAACTTCAGCGAATATTAAAACAATGCTGAAGGAAACCTGCGTCGCGGAATGGATACATAAGCTGCTTGCCGTTTTCGGATTCGTATGCGCGCGCATATGGAGAGGCACCGGCGGCATTACGGTTTCGGTATTATACGCGGTTATAAATATTATGTACATTATTATACAGCGCTACAACAGACCGAAGCTTGTCGCGGTGCTTCAAAGCCTCCCCTGTTAAAAATTCGATAGCCGCGGCTTGAGTTTAGATTCGGTTTAGATTTTCGCATTATACTGATGTAAGTTAAAGCAAAATTCGACAAAATATCTTAAGGATGGGATGAGGTAAATATATGTGTAAAATTGGATTGGTTTTGGAGGGCGGCGCCTGCCGCGGTATATTTACGGCGGGTGTGCTTGACTACTTGCTGGAGCGGGAAATTTCATTCCCGTACGTTATAGGCGTATCATCCGGAAGCGGCAACGCGTCCGGATTTGTTTCAAAGCAAAGCGGTAAATTTAAGGATATTGTTTTAAAGAAATCCGACTCGTATTGCGGACTTGCTCAATTACGCAGCAGTAAAAAGCTGCTCGATACCGACAGCATGGTATACACCTATTTCTACAAGCAGCCGTTGTTTGATTTCGACACGTTTTACTCGTCTCCAGCGGAATGCGAGTTCGTTGTAACCTGCTGTGAAACGGGGCGCGCGGAGTACCGCGACGCGAAGAACTCGGAGGAGGGACTGCCCACGCTGACAAAGGCGTCCTGCTCGGTGCCGTTTTTGTGCCGGCCCGTACAAATGGGCGATTTGCATTATTTGGACGGCAGCCTCGCGGATTCCGTTCCGGCTAAGTACGCGCTTGAAAACAAGTGCGACAAGGTCGTGGTTATCATGACAAGAAAATGGGAGGATGAACCTCCGACGGATTATTCCAAGCTCGGTCCCGCGATAAATATCGGCTACCGAAAGCAATATCCCAACCTTGCGGACACGCTGATGAAACGCAGGGAAAATTATGAGAAGGCAATGGAGTGCCTAAGCGAGTACGAGCGTCAAGGCGCGGCATACATAATACGTCCCGAAAGCATGGGAATCAAGCATTTTGAGAAGGACGCGAATAAGGTAAACGCGTACTACAACCACGGCAGAACGGTCATGGAGAATCACATGAGCGAGCTGTGCAAGTTTATGAAAGCGTAGTGAGCGCCATGACGGATAAACTGAAAAAAGCGGGCGGCGCGCTTCTTGACGCGTCGGCGAATATGTTGTTCTTTATTGTCGGATTTGTTATGCGGATTTTATGGCGCGGACGCGTTATATATACCGACCCCGCGGCAAGGGATGAAATGAAGCGCGGCGCGGTTTTAATCGCCGACCATAAAAGTCATATGGACGGATTTTTTGTCCCGATAATGCTGTTTCCGATAAAAGTGCGCGTTTTGATTACGCGAAAATGGTATGACAAAAAATTTCTGAATCCGATATTTCGGCATTTGCCCTATATACCTATCAACCTAAACGAGTCGGACGCAGCATGGATTGCGGAAGCCGAAAGTGCTTTAAAGCGCGGGCAATGCGTTATGATATTTCCGGAGGGCAGGCTGGAGAAAGACGGCAGGCGCGAGCCTTTTAAATCGGGATTTTTACTGCCGGCAAGGCATCTTGACGCTCCGGTAATACCTATGGCGATAAAGGGTAAGTACCGCGTTTTTAAGATACAGACGCTTATTGTCGGAAGTTCGATGAATTTGGACCTGCACGCCAAAGGAAGATTGTCCGCCGTTTTAAATAAAGCGTCCGAGGAATGCGAGCGCGAGGTATTTGCTCTCGCAGACGGGAAAATTCCCGATAAGCCGCGCCGATAGATTTAAGGCGGCGCGAATTAAGTATCGATTGATTTTCCGCGAATTAAGCGGAGTCAAAATAAAACCGAAAGGAATAAATATCATGAATGAACAGGAAATTAAGGTAAAGATTAAGGATTTGCTCTGCGACAGATTGGGGGTTGACCCCAACGAGCTGACGGATGAGATTCCTCTTTTCGATGACGGAATAGAGCTGGATTCCATTGACTCCCTGGAGATTATCGCCGGTATCGATGAGGAGTTCGGTGTTGATATGACCGGTGTCGGCAAGGAGCCGTTCTACAACGTGAACAGCCTTACGGCATATGTCGTAAAAGAGCTTGCAAGCCGCGAATAACCGCGGCGGAAAGGAATATTATGACAACAAACAAAAACCGCTGTGTCGTAACCGGCTTGGGAATGATAAGCGCCATAGGCAGCAATGTTTCGGAATGCTGGCAAAACGCGGTGAACGGCGTAAGCGGAATTAAAACGGCGGAGGCTGTTGACACAACAGACTGCTATGCCAATCTTGCCGCCGAGGTACACGACAATACATTGGACGATATTTGCGGCACGGAAAGCATAAACCGCGTTTCAAGGCTGTGCATCAAGGCATCGGGCGAGGCTATGCGCGACGCGGGACTTACCGACTTTGCCGATTCGCCCAAGGCGGCAGTGATTATGGGCAGCTGCGTCGGCGGTGTGTCTAACGCGGAAAGGTATTATAAAAGCGGAAAATCAGCCGAATACGTAAGCGAAATACCAATATCGCCTATAGCGAATCATATTGCCGAGGTATTCCACGCGGGCGGCGTTGTGACAAATATCGCGAATGCCTGCGCCGCCGGTACCATAAGCGTGGCGTATGCCTGCGACCTTATCCGTTCCGGCAAAGCCGACATAGTAATAGCGGGCGGCGCGGACGCTTTCGCGGCGGTGCCCTTCGCCGGATTTCTTTCACTGCGCGCGCTGGACGCGAAGCCTTGCTCGCCGTTTAACAGGTGCGGCGGCATAACGTTGGGAGAAGGCGCGGGTGCGCTTATAATCGAATCATACGAGCACGCGTCAAAGAGAAACGCGCATATATACTGCGACGTCTTAGGCGCGGGAGTGAGCGGCGACGCGCACCATATTACAGCGCCGCGTCCGGACGGCAAGGGACAGATATTCGCCATTCGCCGCGCAGCTCAAAATTCCGGCATTGACCCGTCGGAAATAGGCTATATCAACGCTCACGGCACCGGAACGGCGAAAAACGACGAGGCGGAATTTTTGTCTCTTCATACGATTTTTGACGGAGTAGGCTCCGATTTGTCGGTTTCCTCAACCAAGGCGATGGTTGGACATTGCCTCGGCGCGGCGGGTGCCATAGAGGCGGTGTTTGCAATTAAGGCACTCACCGAGGGCGTAATACCGCCGACGATAGGCTACGCGGATGAGGATATGCCGCGCCTTGCCGAACGTGCGGGAAAGATTGATTTTTGCCCGAACACAGCAAGGGAAAAACAGCTCTCAACCGTTATGAGCAATTCATTCGCGTTCGGCGGCAATAACGCGAGCGTTGTATTTTCAAAAAATACCGGCAATATTGTGCCGCCCGCAAAGCGCGAACGGGTATTTATAACGGGAATAGGGACTGTGTCTCCAATCGGAAACGGTTTGGATAATTACATAGAAAAAATAAAAGAAAGAAAGCCATTGGATAATTCCTCCGCGGAAAGCTCCGTAGAGCGCTCGGACTATGATGCGTGCGGCTTGACAAACGCGTTTTGCCGCAAGCTGGACAAGTTCAGCCGCTTGCAGGCGGTATCGGGCATGAACGCTCTCGCAGACGCGGGACTTTCGGTCATGGAGGACAACACAGAGAAAATAGGCATTGTGGTGGGAACGTCTGACGGTCCTCTTTCCACGATTTGCGATTATCAGCAGGATTTATTGAAAAAGGGCAATTCATCGGGAAGCGCGTTTAAATTCCCGAATACCGTTTACAACGCGGCGGGCGGCTATCTTTCAATTTGCTCCGGCATTCGCGGATATAACGTGACGCTTACGAACGGTATTCAGTCGGGTTTGGCGAGTATTACCTACGCCGTAAATATCATCGAAAGCGGCAATGCGAATGCCGTTTTGGCAACCGGAACCGATGAGAACAGCGAAATCGTAACAGAGCTTTACGATAAAATGGGGTATTTCGCGGACAGCGAATTTAAATTGTCGGACGGCAGTACCACTCTTGTGCTGGAAAGCCTGAGCGGCATGGATGAGCGCGGCGCAAAGCCGTATGCGGAGGTTTTGGGATGCGGCACGGCGTGCAAATCCGGAGCGTTGAAGGACTCCGAATCCGCATTGGAACGCGCAATTTCTTTCGCGCTTGACGACGCGGGAATTACTGTCGACGACGTGGACGGCATTGTAGGCTTCGCGAACGGCTTGAATGAGGTTGAACAAATTGAAAATGAAATGATAAATAATATTTTCGCCGAAAGAGCCGGCATGGTTCCCGTCTTTAATATACATAGCGTAACGGGCGAGGGACGCGCGGCAACGGCGGCGCTGTCGGCGGCGCACGCGGCTCTTATTCTCGCGGGAAAGCTCGGCAATACCGTTGAAAGCGAAAATTTAGGCGGGATTGAAGCCTCGTCTTTAAAAAATCTCTTGGTTGTTTCCTACGGCTCGGGCGGTGTGTACACAGCCGTTATCATGACAAGATAAAATCGAAAGGGATGTGATAATAAATGAAGGTTGCGGTTATTACGGGCGCATCGCGCGGAATAGGACGCGCGTGCGCGGAACGCCTCGCGGCGGACGGGTATGCGGTTGTTATCAATTACAGCCGCAGTGAGAGTCAGGCGCTTGAGGTTTTGCGCAGCATTTTGGATAACGGCGGAACAGGTATGCTGTGCCGTGCGGATGTTTCCGATTTGAAGGCGGTTCAGAACATGATTCGCAAGGTAATGAATACCTACGGTCAAATTGACGTTCTGGTCAACAACGCGGGAATTGTGCGTGACGAATATTTGTTTATGCTCAACGAAGAGACATTAAACCGTTGTATGGATATTAACGTCAAGGGATATTTTTACTGCGCCCAGCAGGCGGCGCTTAAAATGTTCCGCAAAAAAGAGGGTCTTATCATAAATATGTCCTCGGTAAGTGCCGGCACGGCTATAGCGGGACAGAGCGTGTACAGCGCGACAAAGGGCGCGGTTAATTCCATGACCCGCACAATGGCAAAGGAGCTCGCGCCCTACGGCATTCGAGTAAACGCCGTCGCGCCCGGCTTTATCAAAACGGAAATGATAGATTCCATTCCCGACGAAAAGCGTGACGAGTACCTGAACTCGATTCCTTTGGGACGCTTCGGCACGGCGGAGGACGTCGCGAACATGGTGTCAATGCTGTGCAGTGACAGCTGCTCATATATGACGGGGCAAACTATCGTGCTTGACGGAGGACTTTCACTATGATGAATATTACGGAAATAAACCGCCGCATAAAGCAGCGTCCGCCGTTTCAAATGATTGAGCGCGTAACAGCGCTGACATCCGGTGAGAGCGCGGAGGGCGTTAAGACCGTCGCGATTAACGAGCCGTACTTCACGGGGCATTTCCCCGACGCGCCGATTATGCCCGGCGTTTTGATAATTGAGAGCTGCGCGCAGCTTTGTTCGTTGGTAATGGATGAGAAGCCGTCGGAGGACACGCTGTATGTACTCTTAAAGGTTGACGGATTTAAATTTTTAAAGCCGGTAATCCCCGGCGACACGCTCCAAATTTCCGCGAAAAAGACGCATAGCGGCGGTACTCTCGTATCGTTTGACGCGTCTGTCCGCGTGGACGGAGCGGTACGCGCAAAGGGTTCTCTGACCTTTACCGCCATTGACAAAAATTCGGTTTACGCCGAGGAATAGGAGGATTATCCGATGGAGGAAAAATCAATTCCCGTGTGGGACGCGTCCAAGCCTAAGAAAATATATGTTATAAACGGCAGTCCGCAAAGGAACGCGAGCGGAACAATGCGCGTCACGAATGCGTTTTTGAAAGGCATAGAAAATAATTGCGAATGCGAAACGCAAATTGACACGCTGTCTGATATGAACGTGAAAATGTGCTATGGCTGCCTGTCGTGCTGGGGCAGAACCGACGGCACTTGTATAATTGACGATGATATTGTGAAAATCAAGCAAAGGATTCTCGATTCCGATGTGATAATAGCAAGCTTCCCACTGTACTTTTTCGGTATGCCGGGCAGCGTTAAGAATATGACGGACAGACTTTTAAGCACGATGCTCCCCTACCGCGGCGAACGCCCTGTGGCGGGACTTCCCTATCATGAATTTCGGTATGATTTCAGCGAGAAAAAATTTTTGCTGATTTCTACCTGCGGCTTCGGGCAGACATTGCCGACGTATAACGCGCTCCTCGCGCAGTATGACTGTATTTTCGGCAGGGGCGGCTATCAGGTGCTTTTGTGCCCGCAGGGTAAGGTGTTCTCGACGCCGGAGCTTAGCGCGAGAGTGGATATTTACCTTGAAAAGTACACCGCCGCCGGCAAGGAATTTGCCGAAAACGGTGTGATTTCGGATGAAACAATAAAATTTTTGCAGGAGCCGATTTTCGATGAGCGACGCTTTCATTTGCTGATAGATGAATTTTGGCGCAATGAGCGAGAAATAGGCGCAAAACAACACATAGATAAAGCAAAGAATTAAAAACGGCTGTCCGATTTTTTGGGGCCCTAATCAAATCGGACAGCCGCCATTTTTGTATGCAAATGTTTTGAATATCCCGTCCTGCTTGCGCGAAATGTAGCCGGTAAGTCTTCCCCATGTATCGTAGGTATAGGCTTTCTCTCCCGCTTTACCTGTATAAGTCACTATCATAGTGTATCCTTGGGATGATTATACCTATTCCATGTCTTTAAATACTTCCTTTTCTTTTATTGTGAATTCATCATATGAACATAGGTATTGAATGTTTTCATCATCCACAAATCTACTTATTGGATATTGTAT
>JAJQAT010000139.1 GCA_021203665.1 Bacillota bacterium | reverse complement strand
AAATAGAAGATATATATACGCATTCAAAGAAAATTCTGCAAATACAAATATTTATGTGGGCTTTCTCACGGTAGATGACTTTTATACATATATGTATGACGGATTCTCAATATCTGAATTGCCGGATGATACATATTCCACAACCGACCGCAACGGAGAATCAATAAGTTATTATTTTTTCGAGGATGTATATGCAAACCAAAGTGAGGGTACAGGTGATGATGACATAACATTGACATATGACAGTAGCATTTCATCATTTACTAGATCAATTAAATATACAGATAGTGACTATTCTATTCAATCGCGAATAATGTTTATAAATAAAAACAGCTTGGGTGCCGATTGGGATTTGGTTCTGCCGGAAGCATATGCGTATGGATACAATTATGAATCCGACACAAGCGGAAGCACCAAATATTATTGGTATGACTATGTTTGCGCATTTAGAAGTATGGATGGTTCTGTCTATATGTTTTACGGAGACGATGTTTTCAAGAAATACAGTGATTCCACAACAACATACAGCGCATCCTTTACCAGCGATACGGACAGAAACTTGAGCTTTGAGAGTTTTTTTGAAACGCAATTGTTGGATGATGATATTGAATACAATTTTGTTATAACCGACAGCTATACTCAATTAACATATTATTTATATAATACGGGTATAAGCAGCACAAAAATTTCAAGTAAGCAACCGATGTATATAACCGCAGTTCAAGATAATTACGGAAATACAATCACGTATGAATACGAAGACGGATATGGAAGTATTAGTAAGATAATAGACACCTATGGCAGAGAAATAAGCATCGAGAGTATTACGGGCGGCAAACAAATTTCATATTACGACGATATTGATGGCAAAACAAAAACCATAACGTATACAACAGAGACACTGGACGCATCAGAACTGGATAATGACAGCCCGTTAAAAGGTAAGGATATTAACAGATTCTCGGTTACAAATGCTGAGGGCGAAACTACAATATATGATTCACGGGATACGGAAGTACTAAATTATTATTATTCGTCAAACAGCAGCGGGTTGGGATATATTGACGGTTTGCCGGATGCAGGCGGACTGCCGGAAGAAACAAGTGAAAATAGTAATATAGAACGTATAATCTATCCTACAGGTGCGGAAACAAGATACACGTATCAATGCGTATACCCAAAAAATGTTTCAGCTAAAGTGGCTCATGGAGTGTATGCCGTAACGGGAACGTATGATATAGTGGATGATGAAATTGTCAATCAGAAAGAATATGCGTTAAGCAAAGCAACCGTAACGGAAACCGATAGTTCGGTGGGTTCCGTTACAATAGACACGTATAACAGCGATTATTTAGTGTCGACTTCAATAACCTCGGCTACCGGCAAAACTTCATCAACTCCGTATATAAAAACAACAAATTCATATACCGATAATAACGAATTGGAAAAGCAAGTGGTCAATACAAGCGGTACATCTAAAACTACGGAATATACATATAATACAAGTTATCACGGGCTGCTCAAATCGTGCAGTGACGGGAAAGCCAAAGTGAGTTATACATACCACACGGTAAACGGTAAAGCGACAAAAATACCGTCAAAAATCACATATTCATATTTGGATGATGATGAGTATGCGGCTGATTATTACGTAACCACTTCACTTACGGATGACAACAATTCTATAGAATATGAAAAAGTTATACAGGACAGTGTTATAAAGTCGCAGATAAAATATGAATACGATAGTGATGGTAATGTCACAGCCATAAAACAGTGGACAAACGACACTGATGCTGACGGCGACCTTGATGAGGACGATGATATTATAGTTCTTGAGAATACATATGAAATAACAGCTCAAAAGACCAAGAATGTTACAAACACGGTTGCGGATGTGCTGAATGCCGACGGAGACAACGAGGGCGATGTGACGAATACGTATAAATATAACATATACGGCTCACCGCTGTCGCAAACGGATTCCTACGGAACAGTTACAGAGGTGGAATATGACGATATAAACCGTCCAGTAAAATATACTATGGCGAACGGTGGAACAAAAACCATAGAATATAATATTGACAAAAATTACACTCTTGTTACAGATGAAGCGGGAGTTGTGACAAAGTATGAATATGACGGCTTGGGACGCAGCACGGCAACATATATTCAAAATGGCACATCATATAGAAAAATTTCCGCATGTGAGTATGACGAGGCAGGCAGAATAGCTTCGCAGACTTCGTATAGGTCGGGTGCTGCCGGTGTTAAAGAAAAATATTCCTATGATGTATTGGGAAGAGTTACCGAAAAGCAGGTGTATGAGTACCCCAGAACACTGCTGTATACGGAAACATATACATATAAAAATTCATCATCGCAAGCGACGGTAACGCTGACAACAACGGCGGACGGAATAACAACACCTACGCAAACGAGTTATTATGACAAATACGGGCGTCTTACATCACAGGAAAGCACATCGGACAGCACAACCATTACCACGAGCTATGAGTATGATTATCAAGACAGAGTTATCTCCGAAACAGACGCAAACGGCAACACTACCTCGTATGAGTATACCTATGACGGACAGGTTTCAAAGCAGACCAACGCTGCCGGTGACAGCGTAACATCGGAATATGACCTTGCGGGTCAGGTCGTTTCGGCAACGGACGCAAACGGCAATATAACAAGCACCGAATACGATTCCCTCGGAAGACCCATTCGCGTTGTAACACCGTTCAGCGGTTCAACAAACGGCGAAACAAAAACATATTACGATAAAAATTCAAACATTGTAAAAACCGCTGTAAAAAGGGCATCATCTTTATATCAGATAACGGAATATAAGTATGATGAGGTAGGCAATCTTTTGGCGAGCATTGCAAACGACGGAAGCACGGATATTGTGACGCAGTACGAATATGACACCGCTAACCGCGTTACAAAAAATGATAACCGGATTGAGTGAATACAGCGAGGAGCCTACGGGAGGCTCGGTTACGCAGTACAGCTATAACAGCAACTTGGGCTACTTATCAAAAGTAACAGACCCAATGGGAGTGATAGAAACATATTATGATTATGACTATGCAGGCAATCTGACTAAGTGGAGCGATCGCAACGGTAATATGGTATACAACGAGTACGGACCATACGGCTTGACCAAAACATATTTTTCGTCAACCGAAGCTAAGGAATATACCTACAACAGTATAGGACAGCTTACGGGGACAAGCTCGGTAAATTCGGACGGAACAGAGGTTACGAACAGCTATACCTACGACGCGTTCGGCAGAATGATTTCGTCCACATCGGACGACGGCTCGGTTCAAAATTATACCTATGACGACAATTCAAATGTAACGGCATATGAGCTTATAAAGGATGATGTAACGGAAAATTCGATTTCATACGAGTATAACAATCTAAACCGGTTGACGGAATTGACAAACAATGGTATAATTACGTCATACACATATGACGCAAACGGAAATCTGACCGAGAAATCGGATGATAACGGAATAACCTCGAGCTATACGTATAATGCCGCAAATTTGGTAACAAAAATGTCAACCAAAAACGGCAGTACAACATATCAAGGGTATTCAATATCATATTATTTGGATGGATTAAAGAATACCGAGAGTGACAGTGTAAATTCTTGTAACAGAATTTATACATATTATAAGACCGGTGAGCTGAAAGAAGAGCTTATATATGGTTCATCCGGGGATATTATGGATTCGTATTACGAATATGACGCTTCAAGAAACAGAACGCTTGCGGAGATAACGAATGAAGACAAGAGTGTAACCATAGAAAATTACACCTATGACGCGAATAACCGTTTGACCGGCATAGCGGAATCGTATAAGTCAACCCCAAGCGGCACGGCGACGGCAACAGGTGAAACAAAATACTATTATGACGACAACGGCAATACTATAGCGAAACAGGTAACGAAGTATACAAGCGGAACGGAAACGTCGGAAATGGGCATATCGGGCAGAAGCCCCGACAGCGGCATGGAAATTTTCGGCTATGACAAGTTTAACCGCCTTACCAATTACAACAGTGGCGCGAACGAGGCAACGTATACCTATGACGCGGACAATTTAAGAGCGAGTAAAACCGTAGACCGCGAAAAAACCACATTCGTTTGGAACGGCAGCAACCTTGCAAACGAGACGACCGACAGTGCTGTAAATACGTATACCTACGACGCAACCGGAGTATACATAGCGAACCAAAACGGCACGGTAACATCATACCTCAAGGATATGCACGGCAATATCGCGGCGAAAGCCGATTCGAGCGGAGCAAAGCTTGAGGAAAGCTATATGAATTACGATGCCTACGGCAACCAATGGCAAGGCAACACGCCCGACCCGTTCGGCTACTGCGGCGAATACTACGACGAGGAAAGCGGCTTGATATACCTTCGCAACCGCTACTACGAAAGCGAAACCGGCAGATTCATAACCGAAGACCCCGCACAGGACGGCACAAATTGGTACAGCTATTGCGCAGGTAATCCGGTGGTTCTGGTGGATCCAAGCGGGTTAGCGTTTACATTACCCAATTATAATTCTAATGGTGATGAACGTTTACAAGCATTACAGGCATTGACAGATGATACATTGGATTATGACATAAACAATGGGTTGGTTATAATAACCAACAGAGTAAGTGATCCGGATAGAGAAAAAGGTACTAGTTTGATTAGAGAATTAGTTGACAATTCTATAATTTGTACTATAGATTATACATTAGATAATGATGCATATACAAATACAACTTATGATAACAATGATAATATAACGTATATTGAAATATTATATAATCCAAATGTTAATCATGATATATTAGTTGACACACCTACAGGGACGGAAATATCACAACAAAACGGGTATATGGCAATGGCGCATGAGCTTTGTCATGTGTATCGTCGTTTTTCTGGCAACAGATATGATTTAACTAATCCTAAAGGCTCATACATAGATTCTAAAGGAGATGTATATTTGGCAGGAACCTGTTATTATCAATATAATGGAGTTAATGAAGTACAACTACATAAGAGAGAAGAACTTGCAACTACAGGGATACTTTATTACGAGTCATGGTATGATGACAATGGGAAAGAATGGATAAATTCTGCGTGGCCGGGCGTTTATACCGAGAATGCTATACGGGCAGAGAATGGTCTTTATGAAAGGGTGAGATATTAGTGGAAAATATAAAAAAAGTATTTGCTTTTACCTTAATGACAATCATGCTTATATCAATGATGCCACTTGCAAATGCCGCAGAACCCGTTGTTACCCGCAGACAAATTGCTTCCGATATTATGAATTTATATAATGACATCACGAAGACACATTCGAGCGTTTCAATCGGACGGGGAGACGGCATTTATGATGATATTCCCAATGCCGGACTTGCTATTGAATGGTGTAGTGTAACCGGAATTATGATAGGAACCGCAGAGCGGATTTTCGAGCCGGATGGGGTAGTAACGCGTGAACAAGCAGCTACAGTTATGTATAGATTTCTCCGGTATTTAGATAATCACTCGCGGTCGACATTCGCTGATTTTGATGAAGCAAGCATACCGGAAGAAAATAGATTCGCCGATGATAATTGCATTTCCTCGTGGGCAAAATACTCGGTATATGCAATACAGGTAATGGGAATTATTGAAGGTGATGAAAATCATATGTTTAAACCTCAAGAAAACTTGAGCGTTGATGAAGAAAGTCTTATACTGTCAAGAATAAAAAGCAAGTATACAGACGAAGAATAAAACTACGTGTGAAAATACTACACTGACGACAAACATTTATGGTCGGATAAAATACAACAGGAATATTTTGCCTAACTGTATTTCGACTGTAGAGAGGATATACTGATGAGAGACAGAGTTATAATAATGTTTATTTAACAGGTAACGAAGTATACAAGCGGAACGGAAGCGTCGGAAATGGGCATATCAGGCAAAACCTCTGACAGCGGCATGGAAATTTTCGGCTATGACAAGTTTAACCGCCTTACCAATTACAACAGTGGCGCGAACGAGGCAACGTATACCTATGACGCGGACAATTTAAGAGCGAGTAAAACCGTAGACCGCGAAAAAACCACATTCGTTTGGAACGGCAGCAACCTTGCAAACGAGACGACCGACAGTGCTGTAAATACGTATACCTACGACGCAACCGGAGTATACATAGCGAACCAAAACGGCACGGTAACATCATACCTCAAGGATATGCACGGCAATATCGCGGCGAAAGCCGATTCGAGCGGAGCAAAGCTTGAGGAAAGCTATATGAATTACGATGCCTACGGCAACCAATGGCAAGGCAACACGCCCGACCCGTTCGGCTACTGCGGCGAATACTACGACGAGGAAAGCGGCTTGATATACCTTCGCAACCGCTACTACGAAAGCGAAACCGGCAGATTCATAACCGAAGACCCCGCACAGGACGGCACAAATTGGTACAGCTATTGCGCAGGTAATCCGGTGGTTCTGGTGGATCCAAGCGGGTGCTCGTCAGAAATTCCCGAATGGTTAGATTGGGATGGCGACGGCAGAATTGATACAACAGAGGACAGAAGCAGATTTGATTCTAATAATAATGGCATCGCGGATTGGAGAGAATATTATAAAGACGAATCCCCAAATAGCCTTAATAATAGCAATATGCCAATGTGGTATCAATGCAGAAACGTAAATATGTTATCTGACTATCCATATACATACCAGGGTAATACAAATTTTTGTTGGGCAGTTACTATGAAAGATGCTATTGAATATATTACAGGAAAGACTATAAGTGAAAAACAAATACTAGACGATCGTTACGAATATTCAATTGACAAAGACGGTATAGCTGTTGACTATAATAGCGGAAGCACCTTGTCTACAGTCATAGGGGTTATAGAAAAATATGGATATTTGGACGGAAGCGGATATGAAATAGATTCTGTAAACATTGGTCAACGAGAAAGTGGGTTTACATTTGATTTTATAAAAAATAAAATTGATGATGGTATGCCTATTTTATTAAGCAAAGACAAGCACGTATACTCTGTTATAGGTTATGCTTATGATGACGATTTGGGCAAAAAGTATATTATATGTTATGATTCAAGTGATAATCAAATTCCTATAAGCATTGAATGGACGAGAGATCAGCAAGGTTTGTCAGCGTATTCATTTAGGTGAAAGGAGAAACGAAATGAAGAAAATAAGTTTCTTAATTCTTAGTATTACAATCATTATGATAAGTAACATTGCTTTCGCGTTTGAGAACAGCACAATAGCAACAGACGGTTCAAATTTTTATGCTATAAAAGACGACAATTCCTTATGGGCATGGGGAGAAAACAAGAACGGCGAAGTCGGCAACGGAACGACCGAGGCTTGCGATGATCCTACAAAGATAATGGAAGATGTAATCTATGTAAGTCCTCAATACGCTGTAAAGAGTGACAATACTTTATGGACGTGGGGTAAATATTCGGATTTTTTCTCGGAAGATAATGCCTCTCTTGTTCCCGTTAAGGTTATGGACAATGTCAAAGCGGCAGATGTCGGTTGGAGCTCGACATTGATAATCAAGGAAGATAACAGCTTGTGGGGAATAGGATATAATAATTACGGACAGCTTGGACAAGGTGAAATTTTAAGGTCGTCAGATGATTTGGAAACTGAGTACTGCGACCCTTCCGTATACGAACAGCCTGTAAAAATAATGAATAATGTTCTTGACGCTGAGGCGGGTGTGAATCACAGTATCGCATTGAAAACCGACGGCAGTGTTTATACTTTTGGCGCGGGATATTACGGACAGCTCGGATATGGTGATTATTTGTTTTTGAGCAATGTTCCGACAAAGGTTATGGAGAACGTAAAAGATATTGCCGCAGGATCCTCATCGAGCTTTGCGCTTAAAGATGATAATACCTATTGGTGGTGCGGTACTCTTTTCGGAGAGCACAACGATTCGCAGGAATTGGATTATTATGAATTTGAACAGCTTGACGATGATATTAAAGATATTAGCGTACACTATAAGACGTCTCTTGTATTAAAGAACGACGGCTCGTTATGGCAGTATTCGTTTACAGGCGACGGCAGCGAGTCGGTAAAGAAAAAAATATCGGATAATATTAATTGTATAAGCGGGGATGATAGCAACGGATATAAAACTCTTGTTTTGAACAATGACGGAGAATTGTTTTTGTATGACCTTGACGGAGAATATACATCTGAAAAAATTATGGACAATGTGAAGCTTCAGGAAGAAAATGTGTCGGCGGAGCAAACGAATTTTTTGGATATTGAAAGCAAGTCTGACGAGGCTCAAAAAGCCGTGAACGCGCTTACGCGGGCGGGGATTATT